>JAIXOW010000019.1 GCA_027486615.1 Oxalobacteraceae bacterium
GAAAAATTTCTAAATCAACTTTATACAAAAGTTAAGTTCGGTAATGAAGACCAAAATGTTGAAACACATATTCAACTAGATTCAGGTGCATCAACAAATTTGATGGGTAGACAATTGGCTAAAGAACTATTAAAAAAGAAGCTAATAAATTACATCCACCCTATACCTGGTAGAAAATTGACCGATGTTCAACATAATGAAATTTTTCAACCTCACAATCCAATAAATGTCACTGTAATATTTGGTAAAAAACCAATTGAAATTTGTTTTCATGTGATCGAAAACTTGGAATATCCCTTGTTGGGATTGTCAACCATGTTGAACAAAAGAATGTCGATAATTAATGACGACAGTGACAGTTATCTCTATATAGGTAAGGTATCGGATCCGGAAGTTATCCTTAAAAATATAAGATCAATCGAAGATGAAATTTTGTTGCTAGACGATGTACTAGTAAAAACAGGAGTTAATAAAGTTCAGTGCTATTCGAATGTGGCGAATGTCATAATGGAAATAAATGTTGACAAATTTCTAGAACAAACCTGTATTGAGGTTCCACTCCAAACCATTCAAATTAATGAGCATTTGGCTGAAATTCAGTTGATTAATAAATCGCAAAATTCAATGATAATGAATGCAGATTCGAGAGTAGGGAAGTTGTCCAACCTAGACATAGAGGAAAAGTGTAAACAAGTACAACTAGATTTGGAAAATGATGATGAAAGGTTCGTCTTTCCTCTGAGCGAGGAGGAGGGTCAAAAGCTGTTGGATTCGGCAGAACCATGTAATCTGCCGGCATTGAATCCAGGCCAAGAGCCTGATCAAATTGACTGGGAAAAAGAGATAAGCAAACCCGGAGTATTTATGACCGAATATCTCGAAGATTTTAAAGCTTTCGTGAAGCTAGAAGTTCCAAATTTGTTTTCGAGAAATGAGTTTGATTGTGGTTGCCTAGATAAAAAATATGGTTATATAGAAGACTTTCCAACAGTCACAGATGTGCCTCCTAAGGCCCATAAAATTCCTCTTAATTCGGTGAGAGCAGCTCAATTGCAAGCTACTTTCGATAAATTGGAAGAGCACGGAATAGTAATTAAGGGTCAAAGCCCGTATAAAACTTATTGTTTGGTAGTTCCTAGGAAGGACGGTCGACAAAGAGTTTGTATAGATTATAGGCAATTGAATGCAATATGTGAAACTTATAACCAACCAGTCAGAGAAATTGCCCCATTTTTGCAAAATATTGCGAATGTTCGTCCTAACTATCTCTCGCTATGTGACGTTTGTAACGCGTTCCATTCAATGTTACTGGGGCCAGAAGCTATGAGAAAGGCGAGCATAGTTACTGCAACCAATCAGTATCTTCCTACTAGATTGGTTTTTGGATATAAAAATGCTCCCGCACTATTTTTGCAAGCTATGCAAAAGGTATTCGATGAATTGCCGCAAGAAGAAAATAATTTGCCTTATGCTGATTTCTATTTTGACGATATAATTATATTTTCGAGAACGAAAGAAGATCATCTTAGGCATATTAAGAATGTATTTAGACTTCTATCGAGAGTTGGTTTGAAGATTCAGGCAACGAAGAATTATTTTTTCAAACATCAAATTGAATTGTTGGGAAAAGTAATTTCAGGAACTACAATTTCACCACAGAAACGACATATTGAAAGTTTGAGGAAATTTCCTCGGCCGTCAACAGTAAAACAGCTTCAGTCGTTTCTAGGCATTTGTACGTGGAATTGTAATTTGGTCCCTGACTATAGTAGGACAATTCAACCGCTCACGAGACTGTTGAGAAAAGATGAGCCATTTGTTTGGGGAGAAGATCAAGAAAATTCATTTCAGTATTTGAAAGAGTTTTTCACAGAAACAACAGCTCAGTATTTCGTTGATTACTCACAGCCAATTTATGTTGCAGCAGATGCTAGTGATAAGTTTATTGCGGGAGTGGCATACCAAGTTAAGAGTTATACCCCAGAAGAGATTCCCGCTTTGCGAGAAGCTCTAGCTTATACTAAGGAGCTGCATAAATTGCCTCCACCAAAAACTCCCACTAAACATCCTTTGCTACCTAAAGGGGCCATTGGAATACCAAGCCCATTTAAACTAACTGAGGAGGGTATAACTAGCCCTCATGACCCCAACAAAATAGCTAAGCAAGCACAAAGTGAGGACCTAGAAGTCCTACCAGATACTGATGAATACCTTGAGCAACAAGATAAATTGCATATAGTTTGCAATATAGGTTATTTCTCTTCATCTTTGAGTAAGAGCCAAGAAGGGTACTCTATAATTGAGAAAGAAGCGTTCGCTGTTGTAAGCTCACTAGAATATTTCAAAACGTTGTTGCAAGGTGCAACCGAAGTTTACGTATTGAGCGATTCTCGTCCCTTCTTGTTTATAATGAAGCTAATGCGTTGCGGTATATCTAGAATTCAGAGATGGTCGGTTAAACTCTTTAGCATGCCATTTACGATTATAATGGTACACATTAAGGGAACCGTAAATTACGCAGACTCATTTACTAGAGTATGGACTGTACAGGAAGTGGATGAACCTAAGGCAGACTTGAAAAAGGCAATAA
>JAIXOW010000169.1 GCA_027486615.1 Oxalobacteraceae bacterium
CAGGTGTCAATTTCATCAACGTTAAACAAACAAATTATTCGTACAAACTTTGTTTTGGCAGCTTTTTCCACATACACGTTATGTACATGTAACTAGATAAAAAGCTGCCAAAACAATGTTTGTACAAAAAACACGTGGTTATAAAGTTGATGAAATTGACTGCAGGAAAGAAAGTCAAAAAGATGTGCGATGCCACACGCTGGTTCACTCACTAGCTGTGTGGTGAAGGAGGGGTGGTATACCCGTCAACAACTGCAGGGCTTCACAGCCCCAGGTTTCAGAGTTGCAGTTGCAACTTGGGGTTCTGGTCACAATGATACCGGGATTCATGCAAATATGGCTGTTTTGCAGGTTTGTTTGTTAGAACTGTGCACTTGAAGTCAATTAAGTTAAGTCAGAAAATGTTCACCATTAAACTCTGAACAATATGTTCTTATTTCAGAATCACTCATCAAAACAACACGATGAGCATTATGTCCGAGGTGACATGAGCAGGCAGGCAGCAATTCAAAGTCTCGCGATGAGAACTGATCTTGAGAGAGTTGCATCAGGCGGCCAGGTGTC
The DNA here is from genome assembly GCA_027486615.1 of Oxalobacteraceae bacterium. Lineage (GTDB taxonomy): Bacteria > Pseudomonadota > Gammaproteobacteria > Burkholderiales > Burkholderiaceae_D > Pernthalerella. Next base: position 565 of record JAIXOW010000169.1, read on the forward strand.
AATTTCATTAATGTGAAATGTACACATTTTTCATACGAATGTATGTTTCGGCAGCTTTTTACTACGTTCCTGTAGCTAGAAAAAGCTGCCGAAATGATGTTTGTATGAAAAATTTGTTTGTTTAACGTTGATGAAATTGACACCAGATTAACATCTTGCGCGATGACACCTTTGGTGCTGATGCCTTTTCGAGCGACGGTGAAGACGATGATGATGTTGACGATGATGTTGACAACATCCCACCGAAGCGTCCACACCTTACCCCGGTAATGTAACTTTAGGTTGTAGGGGTGTCACAATTGTGATTGTAATTGAACCTGAACTTAAAAGTTCTCATTCATAGGTTCAGGTGAAAGTTCTATTATGGGAGATGAGACAGAGGACACCGGTTGTGGTCCTTAGGCGTCTGAAGGAAAGTCGAGATGCAAACTCCGCTGTAAGTATAGCAGCAATCTTGATCAGTAATTTTTGCATTTTGGTGACTTGTTATGAGGTCATATTTTTAGTCAGGCGGATACAAGTTTGTTCACAGCTAGGGGCAAGGTTCTACATATAACAAGCTTGTATGTAGTGTGACTATAAATATGGCCTTTGCTATGTCTGTTGTTAGGTTCTGAAGAAGTATCGTGACTTTACCTTTGCCCATCCAAAACGTGTGTTTTCACCAGCCCAAAAGGTCGTCCTGCATCAAGTGTTCAAACCAACACCAAAGGGAACAAAACTTACTCTGAAAGACATAGAAAAGTTGGCTCAAAGACACCCTAAGTTTGAGCAAGTTTGGCTTGGTCTGATCGATTGGAAAGAGAACCCAAAGGATGCTACAGAAACTCTAAGAAAGGCACTAGTGTTTCTGAAAATTAAATAAGCATTTCTCATCTTTAGTCAAGAAGTAGTATGTAGTTTGTGATAATTATTGTGATAATTATTCCTCTGTCACGTCATTCATAATAAACATTTAATTATTGATTTGCATTCTTCTCATTTTAGATTGAGCTTGAGCTCGGATTGGAGTGGAGGACAGCGTAGAGAACATAATTGAGAGCTCTGCACTGTGAACCATTCTAATTTTGTGCCAGTCGAAGCAACTCCGCCGCTTGTCAGAGCCTCCTCGTGGCGATTGGCGGGTAACGCTAATACTGACTTAAGTGCGGAGAAATAACACATAGTTTATTTATTATTAAACAATGCGTGAACTGCAACTCTGACTCTGACTTTGACTCAACACTGGAAATCTCACCAGGCCCGGACACCGGAAGGATTGACAGATTGAGAGCTCTTTCTCGATTTGGTGGGTGGTGGTGCATGGCCGTTCTTAGTTGGGGGAGTGATTTGTCTGGTTAATTCTGATAACAAACGAGACTCCGTCCTGCTAAATAGTTCTGACGTCACACGTGCGTCGGAAATTCTTCTTAGAGGGACTGGCGGCATCTAGAGTACAAGAGCTGTACAGAGACATATGTTAAAGAAGCATAAACTTCAGTCAAATCATCCAACTGTGACAGCTCTCAAAATTGACCGTATCGAGATTTGTCGATTCTGTTCTGAGGATCTGAACGGTAGCAACAGGGTTCGCCATGAGAAAGCCAAACAGCCGAAGGACCTGGAGGCTATGAAACGAGCAGCAGTCAAAGTAGCCAGCCTGGAAAGAACCAAAATCTTTCAGGTAATTTTTTTACAATCTCCTTTGACCCTTACTTACTTGGCATAGGGGTTAACCTTAGAGAGTAATTATATTAATTACCTGGCTTAGGGATGAACCTTAGTTATAATAAAAATTCCCAGCAAAAAGTGTTTACGTTTTTTTGAAGTTGCCAAATGTCCTGTAGTGCCATGGTTGTTGGTGAAATTTCAAACTCTTTGTTCTTTGTTTCAGGTCATTGAAGTCCCTGAAGTCCGTGATGAAGGTAACCCGTTTGCTGACGAAGACGCTCGCGGACGAGTCGAGAATCTTCTGACTGCATTCCGGTCTCATATGGAGATTAATTCAGATCCGCCAAAAAAGCTCACCCGTAGCAAATATGACTCGAATATGAGGCGTTTTCTGAAAGATGAAGCAAAAAAGAATCCAAGTTGGGACCCTTCCAATCTTCTTGAAATGGACAGACCTGGTGACTGTCTTCCAGTTCTGCCATCAGTCGAATCCTGCTTTTCTGGAGTTCAGCCAGTTTCCAGTCGCCAAGGCATAATATATGCCCACCAAAAGTTTGTGGGATTTCTCCAAGCACATTTGGGTACATTCGAAACGACAATGTCCGAAGACAGATTCAAATCTATTTCGGAATATTTGGCAAAGAAGTATGCTCAGACAAAGTCGGGAGTTGGTGCGCGAAACCAGAAGAGGGTGGTCCAAGGGCGCCGACAGAAGCGAAGGGAAGCTCAGAGAAGGGGAGATTGGAAGGAAAGACCTGCCAAAGTGTTCACCCTGATGGCCAAATTTCTGAAGTGTGACACCGTGAATCACCTTCTCGACAACCTTGAAGAGCAGGACATGGAGAAGTTTGCTGTCCGAAATTTCCTCATGTCTGTGTGTCTTGTGGTCTGCGGAGGACTCAGACCAGATGTTATCCGTGGCATGACTCTGGCTGAATGGAGGGACAGAGAAGTCGTCCGTGCATCGAAGGGCAGTCCAAGGGTCTGGGAGGTCTGAGTTGCGGATCATAAGACAAGCGCCAAAGATGACGCCATTTTCACCTTCCACGACAGGCGAGTGGAACGTTGCCTGGAATATTTCATCACAAAAATTCTACCGTTGTTCCTGAAAAACTCAAGTCCTCAGGGAAATCAGGAAGACTTGAGCTTGCCAGTTTTCCTTGACCAAACAGGTGTCAATTTCATCAACGTTAAACA
>JAIXOW010000211.1 GCA_027486615.1 Oxalobacteraceae bacterium
GACGGCGACCAAATGGCGGTGCACGTACCTTTATCCATCGAAGCACAGATGGAAGCGCGCACCTTGATGCTGGCTTCAAACAATATTCTGTTCCCATCGAATGGTGAACCATCGATCGTACCTTCACAAGATATCGTGTTGGGTCTGTACTATGCAACGCGCGAAAAAGTAAATGCTAAGGGCGAGGGAATGATGTTCCCTGACGTGTCTGAAGTTATTCGTGCTTACGACAACAAAGAAGTTGAGTTGTCTACGCGTTGTACAGTACGTATCACTGAATATCCTAAGAATGTGAAAACCGGTGAATTTGATCGCACCGTGACACGTTATGAAACCACGATAGGTCGCGCTATTCTTTCTGAGATCTTGCCTAAAGGCTTGCCGTTCTCTGTACTGAATCGTGCGTTGAAGAAGAAAGAAATTTCTAAACTCATCAATACGTCTTTCCGTAAATGCGGATTGCGTGCAACTGCAGTTTTTGCAGACCAATTGATGCAGTCTGGTTTCCGTTTGGCGACACGTGCAGGTATTTCTATTTGCGTTGATGACATGTTGGTACCGCCACAAAAAGCAACCTTGATTGCTGCTGCTGAACAAGAAGTTAAACAGATTGAGCAACAATACTCTTCTGGTTTGGTGACTGCTGGTGAGCGTTATAACAAAGTGGTCGACATCTGGGGCAAAGCCGGTGATGAAGTCGGTAAGGCCATGATGGAGCAATTAAAAGTTGAAGATGTCATCAAACGTGATGGCACTAAATCAACGCAAGAATCATTTAACGCTATTTACATGATGGCTGACTCTGGCGCGCGTGGTTCTGCTGCGCAGATTCGTCAGTTGGCTGGTATGCGTGGTTTGATGGCTAAGCCAGATGGCTCCATCATCGAAACACCAATTACTGCAAACTTCCGTGAAGGTCTGAATGTTCTTCAGTACTTTATTTCTACTCACGGTGCACGTAAAGGTTTGGCTGATACTGCACTGAAAACAGCGAACTCAGGTTATCTGACTCGTCGTTTGGTAGACGTTACGCAAGATCTGGTCGTAATCGAAGATGATTGCGGTACAGCGAATGGTGCTTCTATGAAGGCCTTGGTTGAAGGTGGTGAAGTGATTGAAGCCTTGCGTGATCGTATTCTCGGTCGCGTTGCAGCCAATGACATTATCAATCCTGAAGATCAAGCAACCTTGTATGCAGCTGGTACTTTGTTAGATGAAGATTCGGTTGAAGAAATCGAACGTCTAGGCATCGATGAAGTAAAAGTTCGTACACCACTGACTTGCGACACACGTTATGGTTTATGCGCTATGTGTTATGGCCGCGACTTAGGTCGTGGTTCTATGGTGAATTCGGGTGAAGCAGTTGGTGTAATCGCTGCGCAATCGATTGGTGAGCCTGGTACACAGCTGACCATGCGTACCTTCCACATTGGTGGTGCTGCGTCACGCGCTGCAGTTGCTTCGTCTGTTGAAGCAAAATCAAATGGTACGGTGCGCTTTACTGCAACCATGCGCTATGTCACGAATGGCAAAGGCGATCAAATCGTTATTTCCCGTTCAGGTGAAGTATTGATTACAGATGATCATGGTCGCGAGCGTGAGCGTCATAAAGTCCCTTACGGTGCAACCTTAACCGTTAAAGATGGTCAAGCTATCAAAGCCGGTACAGCATTGGCCGGTTGGGATCCTCTGACACGTCCTATCATCACTGAGTACACAGGTACTGTGAAGTTTGAAAATGTAGAAGAAGGTTCTACTGTTGCAAAACAAATTGATGAAGTCACTGGCCTTTCAACTTTGGTTGTTATCGATGCCAAGCGTCGTGGTTCAGTCACCAAAGTTTTGCGTCCACAAGTCAAGCTGCTCAATGAAAAAGGCGAAGAAGTTAAGATCGCTGGTACTGAGCATGCAGTAACCATTGGCTTCCAAGTGGGTGCATTGATTACGGTGAAAGACGGTCAGCAAGTAACAGTAGGTGAAGTCCTTGCACGTATTCCAACCGAGTCACAGAAAACGCGTGACATTACCGGTGGTTTACCACGTGTAGCTGAATTATTCGAAGCTCGTTCACCGAAAGATGCTGGTATGTTGGCTGAGGTCACAGGTACTGTCGCATTTGGTAAAGAAACCAAAGGTAAGCAGCGTCTGGAAATCACCGACATGGATGGCAATAAGCATGAGTTCCTGATCACCAAAGACAAACAAGTATTGGTGCATGATGGTCAGGTCGTCAACAAAGGTGAAATGATTGTTGATGGTCCTGCTGATCCACAAGATATCTTACGTTTGTTAGGTATCGAAGCGCTGGCTCGTTACATTGTCGATGAAGTTCAGGACGTGTATCGCTTACAAGGCGTGAAGATCAATGACAAACATATTGAAGTAATTGTGCGTCAGATGTTGCGTCGTGTTCAAGTGGTTGATGCAGGTGGTACGGATTACATCCCAGGTGAACAAGTAGAACGTTCTGAACTGTTAGATGAAAACGATTTAATGCATGCAAATAATAAATTGCCTGCAACTTATGAGAATGTTTTATTAGGTATTACCAAGGCATCACTCTCTACCGACTCCTTCATCTCGGCAGCATCGTTCCAAGAGACGACGCGTGTATTGACCGAGGCAGCGATCATGGGCAAGAAAGATGGCCTGCGTGGACTGAAGGAAAACGTGATTGTGGGTCGTCTGATTCCTGCTGGTACGGGCTTGGCTTATCACCGTGCACGTAAGGAAAAAGAAAAATGGGAAGCAGAAGAACGTACAGCTATGTTGCAAGCCGAAGCTGCGCGTGCATTGCAAGCTGCTGAAGAAACAGAAGCAAGCGGTAACGCTGCTGACGAATCTTAATCTTGCAAAAAAAGCAAAAGCCCCGAGCAATCACTCGGGGCTTTTCTTTTCGTTTTAATTAGTTCTTTTGTGAATGCTGCTCTGTTGACTGTGGTGTAGGGGTCATATATACTCGCGAGTTCTCGAATTTAAGCTCTCTTGGGCTTAAGCGCTCTTTGGTCTGTTAGTCCCTGCGACGCTTATTCCGCATGTTTAGTTCGTTTGCCATGTAAATGGCTCCCTGTAAAAGATTTCGTTCCCGACACCGTTCGGGGTTATTTATTAATGTACTAATTTTGTTGAATTTAGACCGATGCCAACCATCAATCAACTGATTCGCAAACCACGCACAACCTTGCGTGTGAAGAGCAAATCGCCGGCGTTGCAAAACAGCCCGCAAAAACGTGGTGTTTGTACCCGTGTGTACACCACAACACCAAAAAAGCCTAACTCAGCATTGCGTAAAGTCGCAAAAGTTCGTTTGACGAATGGCTTTGAAGTGATTTCTTACATCGGCGGTGAAGGCCATAACTTGCAAGAGCATAGCGTTGTGCTGTTGCGTGGCGGTCGTGTGAAAGACTTGCCAGGTGTGCGTTATCACATGGTGCGTGGTTCGCTCGATACCCAAGGCGTAAAAGATCGTAAGCAAGCGCGCTCGAAGTACGGTGCTAAACGCGCCAAAGCAGGCGCAGCGAAGTAAAAATTTTGCTACGGCTTTTGCTGTAGTTGAGTCGGCCTAATTAGGTTGAGTAAGTGGGTATTTATGATGAATGCCCGGGTAGCTCCGAAGGGTCGGAGTGAGCCAACTGAAGATTGAAAGGAAAAGCAATGCCACGTCGTCGTGAAGTCCCCAAACGCGAAATTCTGCCGGATCCAAAATTCGGTAATGTTGATGTCGCTAAGTTTGTAAACGTATTGATGTTATCGGGTAAAAAATCGGTAGCAGAAAATATTATCTACGGTGCGTTTGAACACATTCAAACCAAAAGCGGTAAAGATCCACTCGAAGTTTTTGCAACTGCAGTAGGTAATTGCAAGCCATTGGTTGAAGTTAAATCTCGCCGTGTTGGTGGTGCAAACTATCAGGTTCCAGTTGAAGTTCGTCCAGTTCGTCGTATGGCGTTGTCTATGCGTTGGTTGCGCGAAGCAGCAAACAAGCGTAGCGAAAAATCTATGCCACAACGTTTGGCTGGTGAATTGCTTGAAGCTGCAGAAGGTCGTGGCGGTGCAATGAAAAAACGCGATGAAGTTCATCGTATGGCAGAAGCGAATAAAGCCTTCTCGCACTTCCGCTTCTGATAATTATTCAGCTCGCATAATGCGAGCTTTTGGATTTAATCAAAGCCGAGTGCTCTGCTCATTTCAGGGGTACTCGGTTTCGTTCATTTATAAAGCTTAGGATTAATTATGGCTCGTAAGACTCCCATTGAGCGATATCGCAATATCGGTATCTCGGCACACATTGATGCCGGCAAGACAACCACCACTGAGCGTATTCTCTATTACACAGGTATCAATCATAAGATTGGTGAAGTACATGATGGCGCAGCTACCATGGACTGGATGGAGCAAGAGCAAGAGCGTGGCATTACGATTACTTCTGCTGCTACCACCTGTTTTTGGAAGGGTATGGCAAATAACTTTCCTGAGCATCACATCAACATCATTGATACCCCAGGTCACGTTGACTTCACTATTGAAGTTGAGCGTTCTATGCGCGTGTTGGATGGCGCATGTATGGTGTATTGCGCAGTGGGTGGTGTGCAACCTCAGTCAGAAACAGTTTGGCGTCAAGCTAACAAATACAAAGTCCCACGCTTAGCATTTGTAAACAAGATGGACCGTACTGGCGCAAATTTTTTTAAAGTTTACGAACAAATGCGTGCACGCTTAAAAGCGAATCCTATTCCTATGCAAGTGCCTATCGGTGCCGAAGATAACTTCGAAGGCGTAGTCGATTTGGTAAAGATGAAAGCAATCTATTGGGATGATGCTTCACAAGGTATGAAATTTGATTACCGCGATATTCCAGAGAACCTGATGGCGGTTGCAAAAGAATGGCGTGAAAAAATGGTTGAAGCTGCAGCTGAAGCCAGTGAAGAATTAATGAATAAATATCTCGAAGAGGGTGACCTCAGCGAAGAAGAAATTAAAGCAGCAATTCGTCAACGTACGATCGCTAGTGAGATCGTGCCTATGATGTGCGGTACTGCTTTTAAAAATAAAGGTGTACAGGCTATGTTGGACGGTGTGATTGAATACCTGCCAGCACCTACTGATATTCCACCTGTTACCGGTACTGACGAAAATGAAGAGCCGATAACTCGTAAAGCTGAAGATGGTGAAAAGTTTTCTGCGCTTGCTTTTAAAATTATGACTGACCCATTTGTTGGTCAACTCATTTTCTTCCGTGTGTATTCAGGCATTGTGAAATCAGGCGATACCGTCTACAACGCGATTAAAGGTAAGAAAGAACGTTTAGGTCGTATTTTGCAAATGCATGCGAACCAACGTGAAGAAATTAAAGAAGTACATGCAGGTGATATCGCTGCTGCAGTAGGTTTAAAAGAAGCTACTACCGGTGACACTTTATGTGATCCATCTGCAGTGATCACACTAGAGCGCATGATTTTCCCAGAGCCAGTTATTTCTCAGGCAGTTGAGCCTAAGACAAAAGCTGACCAAGAAAAAATGGGTCTCGCATTAAATCGTTTAGCACAAGAAGATCCTTCATTCCGCGTCAAGACCGATGAAGAATCAGGTCAAACAATCATCTCTGGTATGGGTGAGTTGCATTTGGAGATTATTGTTGATCGTATGCGTCGTGAATTCAACGTCGAAGCAACGGTAGGTAAGCCACAAGTTGCATACCGCGAAACCATACGTAAAGTGTGTGAAGAAATCGAAGGTAAGTTTGTTAAGCAATCAGGTGGTCGCGGTCAGTATGGTCACGTCGTTCTCAAAATCGAACCACAAGAACCAGGTAAAGGTTTTGAATTTATCGATGCTATCAAAGGTGGTGTGGTGCCACGTGAATACATTCCTGCAGTAGAGAAGGGTGTAGTAGAAACCTTACCTGCAGGTGTGTTGGCTGGTTACCCAGTAGTAGACGTTAAAGTCACACTGTTCTTCGGTTCGTATCATGATGTTGACTCGAATGAAAACGCATTCCGTATGGCGGCTTCAATGGCATTTAAAGATGGCTGCCGTAAAGCTAGTCCAGTGTTGCTCGAGCCTATGATGGCGGTTGAAGTTGAAACACCGGAAGACTATGCAGGTACTGTGATGGGTGATTTGTCATCACGTCGCGGCATGGTGCAAGGTATGGATGAAATTCCAGGTGGTGGCGGTAAGATCATTCGTGCTGAAGTACCACTGTCAGAAATGTTTGGTTACTCGACCTCGTTGCGTTCAGCAACTCAAGGTCGTGCAACCTATAGCATGGAATTTAAGCATTATTAAAAAAAAAAAAAAAATGTGACTGATGCAATCATCAGCACAAAAAGCAAGTAATAAGTAATCATTGTAGCTATGCATCGCCTACTTTGGCGATGCATAAAAAATTAGTCAATCGTTCTTTTTGAAGGAAAAATAAAATGGCAAAAGGCAAGTTTGAGCGGACCAAA
>JAIXOW010000333.1 GCA_027486615.1 Oxalobacteraceae bacterium
ACCTTGTTGCGCTGCATAGGCGGTGATTTATGTGGATTACAACCGGATGGCGGTTCAGTGAAATGGGCTGAGAATGCGAATGTAGGTTACATGCCCCAAGATCCTACAGAAGAATTTGCTGCAGAAAAAAATCTCACTGATTGGATGGGTGAGTGGACTCAAGAGGGTGATGATGATCAAGCAGTACGTTCTATTTTAGGTCGCTTATTGTTCTCTGGTGATGACGTTAAAAAAATCGTCAAGGTCTTATCCGGTGGTGAAAAAGGTCGCATGATATACGGCAAACTCATGTTAGGCCGTCATAACGTGATGTTGATGGATGAACCAACCAATCACATGGATATGGAATCGATAGAATCACTCAACATCGCTTTAGAAAAATATGCAGGCACCTTGATTTTTGTGTCACATGATAGAGAGTTCGTGTCCTCTCTTGCTACGCGTATTCTAGAAATCAAAGAAGATGGCATAGTTGATTTTCAAGGTAGTTATGAAGATTATTTATCTTCACAAGGTATACAGTAATCATGGAAATTAAGACGATAGAATTTGAACGTCCTGCCGAAACGCAAGGCTCTAGCTGCACACAAGAAGCGTGGGCGCGTGTGCCTGCTGCTGTCTCTCCAACAGAAAAAGTAGCACTTAAAGAAAAAATCAAACGGCTCTTAAAAGAAAAAAATGCAGTGTTGGTAGCGCATTATTATGTGGACGCTGATTTACAAGATCTGGCAGAAGAAACCGGTGGTTGTGTTTCTGATTCTTTAGAAATGGCGCGCTTTGGTCGTGATCATGCAGCAAAAACTTTAGTTGTAGTTGGTGTGCGTTTTATGGGTGAGACAGCAAAAATACTTTCGCCTGAAAAAACGATACTCATGCCTGATCTCGATGCAACTTGTTCATTGGATTTAGGTTGTCCTGCAGATGAATTCACAGCGTGGTGTGATGCCCATCCTGATCGCACAGTGGTGGTGTATGCCAATACCAGTGCAGCGGTGAAAGCGCGTGCTGATTGGATGGTGACTTCATCGATAGGTTTAGATATCGTTGCGCACTTACATGCACAAGGTAAAAAAATATTATGGGCACCAGATAAGCATTTAGGTGGTTATATACAAAAACAAACCGGCGCGGATATGTTGTTGTGGCAGGGCTCTTGTTTAGTACATGATGAATTTAAAGGCTTAGAGCTCGAACTCTTAAAGCGAGATCATCCCAATGCAAAAATTTTAGTCCATCCTGAATCACCAGCCGCAGTTGTTGCGCTTGCTGATGTGGTGGGATCAACATCACAAATGATCGCAGCAGCGCAATCATTAGATGCACAAGAATTTATTGTTGCAACCGACAATGGTATTTTGCATAAGATGCGTATGGCAGCACCGGGTAAGCATTTTATTGAAGCGCCTACAGCAGGTAACAGCGCTACTTGTAAGAGTTGCGCGCATTGTCCTTGGATGGCAATGAACGCCTTACAAAATCTGGCAGATGTTTTAGAAACAGGCAGTAATGAAATTCAGGTTGAACCTGCGATTGGTAAAAAAGCGGTGGTGTGTATTGATCGTATGTTGCAGTTTGCAGCTGAGCGTAAAACTAAAGTCGCACCAAGTGCTGATTTAGCGCAAGAGCAGAAATTATTTTCTGGCATAGGCCCAGCCTAAATACGATTGCATAAAAAAAGATGAGCAATCTACGCAATCCCCACTCACCATTTGATGCTGCGTTAAGCGAAGCATTAATTACCAATGTGTATGCTGCATTGACTGAAGATGTGGGTGGCGGTGATTGGACAGCAAAGCTAGTGCCACTTGATGCGTATAAAAAAGCTGAGGTGGTGGTACGTGAAGCTGCAGTACTGTGTGGTGCACCTTGGTTTGATGCAGTCATGCAGGCAGTGGATGCGAGCATACAAATTGATTGGAAGTATGCTGAAGGTGATCTTATGCAAGCTGATACAGTGGTTTGTCAGATTGAAGGTCCTGCGCAATCTTTGTTAACTGCTGAACGTTGTTCATTAAATTTTTTACAGTTGTTATCGGGTGTGGCAACCGTCACTCGTCACTATGTGCAGTTGATTGCAGGTTCACATGCTGCGATTCTTGATACACGTAAGACATTACCTGGTTTACGTTTGGCACAAAAATACGCAGTACGTGTAGGTGGTGGGCAGAATCAACGTCTTGCTTTATATGATGGTATTTTAATTAAAGAAAATCATATTGCAGCAGCAGGCGGTATTCCTGAAGTGTTACAAGCGGCGACAGCTTTGCAAGCGGGTGTCAGTATACAAATTGAAGTAGAAAATCTCGCAGAATTAAAAGAAGCATTAAGCTCAGGCGCAACTTCTATCTTGCTCGACAACTTCAGCTTAGACATGATGCGTGAAGCAGTGAGCCTAAATCTTGGTCGTGCAGTGTTAGAAGCTTCAGGTGGTGTGAACGCACAAACCGTACAAGCGATTGCAGAAACAGGTGTGGACAGAATTTCTATCGGTAGTCTGACTAAAGATATCAGAGCTACCGATTATTCATTGAGAGTGCTGAGTTAAAAAAAGCCTTATAAATTACGCGCTCTAGGCATGAGTATGGTTGGGCCAGCAGTCGGTAAAGTCTCAGGAAAATCTAAACTGTAGTGCAAGCCACGACTTTCATGCCGCGATAAAGCACTGTTCACAATCAGTGAAGCGACATCAACTAAATTACGTAATTCAAGTAAATCAGGTGTGATGCGGAAGTTTGCGTAATACTCATCGATCTCTTCTTTTAATAAACGTATGCGATGTTGAGCACGTTCTAATCGTTTGGTGGTTCGCACTATACTCACAAAATTCCACATAAAGCGTCGTAACTCGTCCCAGTTTTGTGTGATGACGACTTCTTCATCCGCATCCGTAACACGACTTTCATCCCATTCAGGTAAGGCATGCGAAGTTGTAGGAGATTGCTGTGCAATATGTAAAGCTGCAGCACGACCTAACACCACACATTCTAATAGTGAATTACTCGCTAAGCGATTCGCTCCATGTAATCCTGTGTACGCGGTTTCGCCAACGGCATATAAGCCTGCAATTTCAGTACGACCATCTAGATCGGTCATGATGCCACCACAGGTGTAATGCGCAGCGGGTACAACAGGAATAGGTTGACGTGTGATATCGATACCAAATTCTAGGCAACGTGCATAAATTGTAGGGAAGTGCTCTTTGAGAAATGCAGGCGATTGATGTGTGATATCTAAATCCACATGATCAAGTCCGCGTTTTTTCATTTCAAAGTCGATTGCTCTTGCAACTACATCGCGCGGTGCTAATTCACCGCGTTCATCATGTTGCGGCATGAAACGCTGACCCGCTACTGATCCTGCACTAGCAGGCAGTTTTAATAAGCCACCTTCACCACGTACTGCTTCACTAATTAAAAAAGATTTTGCATACGGATGATAGAGGCAAGTCGGATGAAATTGTATGAACTCCATATTCGCCATACGACAGCCGGCACGCCATGCCATTGCAATACCATCTCCAGTCGCTGTGTCTGGATTGGTGGTGTAGAGATAAACCTTGCCAGCACCACCGGTCGCTAACACGGTTTGGCTAGCGTTAATCGTCATGACTTTTCCTGTCAACACATCTTGTACATATAAACCAAGACAACGCGAGGCTTCACCTTTGAGATGCAGCTTATCGGTGGTGATTAGATCAATCGCGAAATGATGTTCCAATAAGGTGATGTTGGGATGTTCACGTACTCGTTGTTCAAGAGTGAGTTGTACTGCGTGACCGGTAGCATCAGCTGCATGGATGATGCGACGTTGGCTGTGACCACCTTCACGCGTGAGGTGATAACCAAGTTCGGTGCTTTCGTCTTTGGTAAAGGGCACACCTTGTTTGATCAGCCATTCAATCGCTTTGCGGCTATGTTCGACAATAAAGCGGGTAGCTTTTTCATCGCAAATGCCTGCACCCGCAATCAAGGTATCGGAGACATGTTGATCAATGCTATCGGTGGAATCAAGGACTGCTGCAATGCCGCCTTGTGCCCAATCACTGGCACCATCACGCAAAGTGCGTTTGGAAATGACGGCGATTTTCTTGTTTTCAGCTAAATGTAGGGCAACGGATAGACCGGCTAAACCACTGCCAACAATGGCGACATCAAAATTCATGCTATTAAGATTTTTATTGGATAAATACGACAAAAGCTGTGCTCTAGCTAAGACTATATGCGATTTATCTAAAAGCCGTATTAAAAGCTGTTAAGACCTCACTTTATGACAGGTTTTATTCGACGCTAAAGCATGCAATCAGCATGGTTTTAAAGCTTTAGAGCTAGGCTAATAACAAGATTTCATGTTTCAAAATCGATTCAGATCAAATGATTGTTGACTTTATGCGAAAAACACAACTTATCCAGTATAATGCGTCCACGTTGAGATTCGAGTAGCAGTGGTGCAGTATCAGTCTGTAATTCCTTACTTGGTTGAGACGCTTTTATGGCGGGGTCACCCGCGCAACTTACTAAGATAGGAAATGCAATGGCAACAGGTACTGTTAAATGGTTTAACGATTCTAAAGGTTTCGGTTTCATCACTCCAGACGAAGGCGGCGAAGATTTATTTGCTCACTTCTCAGCGATTCAATCCAGCGGTTTCAAATCGCTGCAAGAAAATCAGCGCGTGCAGTTTGAGGTGACAACCGGTCCTAAAGGCAAACAGGCTTCGAATATTCAGCCTATGTAATTGCCTCTGGCATAGATATCACTCTGCCTAAAAATCCCTGCCTTAGCAGGGATTTTTTTTACCCATTTTTTTCAGTGATTTAGTTTTTCCAGTAATTAGATGCTACGAATGCACGTCTAAGAAAATCAACCAAGGCACGCACTCTGAGAGGCAAATGCTGTCGTTGAGCAAATACTGCATAGATATCATTACCCGGAGCAGCAAACTCATCGAGCACTGTAACGAGCTTGCCCGATTCAATTTCACCACCCACTTCCCACATAGAACGCCAAGCTAAACCGCGTCCTTGCACTGCCCAGTCATGTAAAACAGCACCATCATTACAGGCCATATTGCCCTGAACTTTGAGTACAACATTTTTTCCGTTTTGCCTAAATGTCCAACCACGCTGACTACCTTCGCTAGAAATCGTTAGGCAGTGATGACGTGATAACTCATCCAAAGTTTCTGGTGTGCCAAATTTTTTTATGTACTCAGGCGCTGCTACGACAACGCGTTTATTGTCTGCGAGTTTGACGCCAATTAAATTTGAATCTGCCAAATCTGCAATGCGAATCGCCACATCAACACCTTCTCCTATCAGATCGACGACCCTATCATTTAAATTCAAGGTCACGCTCACATCACGGTATTCGGTTAGAAACGAAGGGATGAGTGGTGCAATATGTTGGCGCCCAAAACCAGCAGGAGCGGAGATATTGAGATGGCCACTAGGTCTAGCGCTACGTTCAGAAACTTGGGTTTCTGCATTTTCTAAGTCGAGCAAAATGCGCTGGCAGCTTTCTAGAAATGCCGCGCCTTCATTGGTCAATGCGATTTTGCGAGTGGTGCGCTGTAAAAGTTTCACACCTAAACGCTCTTCCAATGCATCCAGTCGGCGT
>JAIXOW010000401.1 GCA_027486615.1 Oxalobacteraceae bacterium
CAACGCACTTGATACACGGTTTGAAACATATGGACAAATTGCAGAAAGTGTTTTTTCGGCATCAGGCGTTCCAGCAGCTATCGTGAACGATGTAACCGTCAACCGCTTCGTAGCACCTGGTGCACCACGTTCCTTCATGGTGGGATTGCGTTACCGTTACTAAATTTCTCATGTTCGGGGTCTCCCGATTTACTCTTAACCGGTATGCAGTGTTAACTGCTTACCGGTTTTTTTATGCTAGTCCGTATTGTCTGGCATATTGATGTAACTCTATTGCTGTAGTCACACCAAGTTTTTGACGTATAGAAGTTTGATAGTTAGAGACGGTTTTTAAACCTAAGTGTAAGCGCTGTCCAATTTCATCCACACTCTGCCCATTTGCAAGCAAACGAAATATTTCAAACTCACGTGGTGCAAGTTGTAAATGCGGCGCACTTTCTAATTCACTTTGTTTCAATGCTTCAGTTAGATCAGCAGAGATAGGTTGTCCACCTTGCATGACTTGATGAATCGCATCCACAATTAAATCAGGCGATACACTTTTAGTCAGATAACCTTTTGCACCTGCACGTAGGGCTTGTGTAGCAAGTGCTGGATTTTCATGCATGGTAAAGACTAAGATGCGTTGTTCTGGATAGCGCTGCAATATATGACGTATGCTTTCTAAGCCACCACGTCCTGGCATGGAGAGATCCATCACGATGACATCAGCCATGATTTCAGACAACAAAGCATAAGCCTGTTCACCATTTTCGGCTTCGCCTACCACTTCAATTTTTGCATCCAATTCTAAATAACGTTTATAACCTGCACGCACGACAGCATGATCATCTACCAACAAGACTTTGATGGGTGAGTCAGTCATGTTGAGTCTCTGTATGTGAGGAAGCAGTATCTAATACCAACGGAAAAATCGCTTCGACGATTAAGCCATGGGGTTGGGTGGTGATAAATTGCAGCGTGCCTTGATTGGCTAAAATTCTTTCACGCATACCCACCAAGCCCAAACCACGCAATGCTTGGTTTTGTTTTTGCGTTTGAGATTCAGTTGTTGATGGCTCTGACAAACCTACGCCATCATCTGCCACTCGCAAACAGAGTTGATTGCTATCTGTATCCACACTAACTTGTATATCAACTTGTTTAGCCTGTGCATGGCGCATGACATTAGTCAGTGCTTCTTGTGCAATTCTATACACCGCAACAGCTAATCGTTGAGGTACCACTGCAGATTTGAGATTCACAGTCAGATTGCAAGTTAGCGCTGCATCACCACGCGACTGACGTTGACGCACTAGATCACGCAAGGCTTGTTCTAAGGCGATGTCATGTTCTTCATCACCTTGCAGGCCATAGGGACGTAATTGCGCTAATAGATTTTTTAATTGCGACAATATGCTGCTACTGTTGTCATACATGGCTTGCGCACAGGCTAGCAGCTCTGGTTGATGTGCTGATTGCTTGAGCACATAAGACGCATCAACTTGTAAAGCTGTGAGTAGCTGTCCAAATTCATCATGCAATTCATGCGCAAGTTTGCGACGCTCTTCTTCTTGCACATCTTGCAGTCTGTGTAATAACTCGCGCTGCTTAGCGATTTGCTCTGTTAAGACTGCAGCTAGATGATTTAGCGCTTGTGCAATTTGATTCAATTCTTGTGTCGATGATGAAGCTAGCTGAAGTTTGTAGTCACCCGATTCTATACGCGTGATGCCTGCGAGGATATCGGCTAGTGGCTTAAATGCCAGTTTCACGCTCACCCAAATCGCCACAATTAATGCGACACCTAACGCAGCGAATAAGCCTAAGAAAAGTAAAGCACTACTTATCGCTTCTGTGCTTTCTGAATAAGGATTGGGTTCCAACATGACTGTGATGCGTTCACCATTGCTACGAATGATAGGCAGCGAAGTTGTTGCTAACTGCACATCTCGAACCAAAAGATTTTTTATCCAATCAGGAGTGGATATATCCGTCTCTTTGGGACTTTGCGTGAGCCTCTTCCCAGAAGCATCCAAAAGTGCAATATGAAAATGGCGCAGTGTTTCACTTTGATTGAGCGCATCAATTTTTAATACTTGCTCAGATAAACTGACTTCAGTTTGAAAGTCGGCCAATATACTGAGGAGTTCTCCTACCTTTTCACTAGCAGCGGCTTCATGATCAATATCATTACGCGCAGAGATGATGGTAACGACGACTGCGATCACCATCATGACTGTGCCAACAGCCAGCAACCTTAAAAATAGTCTGGTAACGAGTTGCATGGCGCTTTACTGATAGGTGATACGAATTAATAACGATAGGTGTATTCAATTTCTACAGCTTCACTACGTTTTGCGCGGGTCACTGCATCCCATGCACGTGCGTAACGAAACTCTACTTCATGATGTTTATTGATTTCCCAACCTGGACCAAAACGCAAGAGATCGTAGTCATTGACATGTCCATTGCTAAATGCACGGATCACACGATAACCTGAATACAAAGTCACTGGCCCTATTTCATAGGTGAGTGCAGGCTCTATATAGCCGTAATTATAGGAACCCACAGTTTTAAATTTATGTCCAACGAGGGTACGAAAAAATCCACCGAAGTGTTCTGTGAATTGCACATTCTTTTTTACACGCACTGCAAATTTCTGATTATTCGCACGCTCAACATCGCCATCTTCGTATTCCACTTCACGTTCATGTGTAAGCATGAGTTCAGCTTGGTTAATCCAGCCTTCTTTCCAACGTATGCCTGGATAAAGGGTGAGTGCATTTGCACGGCCACCTTGATTTGCAACTCGCTCATGTTCTAATTCATACACCACTTGTGGTTGACCACCCCATAGTGTGGCTTCAGCGAAAGTAGATGTACTCATACTTGCCAACATGGCAGCAAAAATTATTTTTTTCATGATGTCTTACTCAGTTCGTTCGGATGGCGAATTATACGAGTAAGTGCAGAGAAAGTTTAAGTACAGCATGACGAACGTATGCTGCGATGATTAGGCGATGATTAGGCTTTGACGAGCGTAAAGACTTAAATAATTAGCAAGTAGGCAAATTATTCTGCTGCGATTTGTGAGTAACGCGCAAGCTCCACACCAGCCAGCCTGCATTCTTCCGCAAATTCTGGGCTAGCAAGATAGTCGTATTCCAAAGGACGAATCGCATCGATGGGATCATCATGATCTGAAGTTTCACGACCTGGGTGACACATGATGACGGTGCCATGTGGTGCAGTGTGCAACCACTGCTTGAGTAAAGCTGGAAAATTTCCGTAAGCGCTTAAGGAATACAAACCACCAAAACGCGCAGTACTTTGTAAGCCCTTAGCTTGCGCATGTGCTGAAAAACCTCTACAAGCAAATCGCAATACTGCTGCTTTGAAAGAGACATCACCATCATCAATTAATTGCTCTGGCGCACGCACCCAAGGTAGCGCACCGCCCTGTGGCCAACGTGCTGCAATTGCATCGGTTAATGCATCACGAATCACAGGAAAAGCATGCAAGTGTTGATGACCATCGATGAAATCTGGTAGTTGTCCAAAATGTTTAGTGAACAGATCGATTTGATGGCAAATTTGTCGCGTTAATTTTTTACGGCTAAGTAGCTTTAACTGTGACAATAACAACCAATAAGCAAGCGGTTGCTTAACATCTGATCCTTTAAATTCATGGGTCAGATTAATGTGCAAACCTATGTCAGCTAATTTATGTACTTTACTTAATTGCGCTGCACCTAAAGGCCAGTACGGCGCTTCTGTCATCACAGAAGTGGCGGTTAAACGGCGTGAGGTGATGAGTTCAATAATACCTAGACTGATTTGTTCAGACTGCCCAAAATCATCGGCACATAAAACAAGTTTGCGAATTGGGGTTGTCATGATGCGTCCTGCGCGGCAAATGCCCAATTGCGCGCTAAGAAAAATGTGAGTGCTGCAACCACAACAAGAACAATTGCTAATGCGACGCGATAGTTTAAGGTAGTGAAGTGCAAGAGCGCAGCAAACAGTGCTTCATTGACTAAAAAACTACCAACTGAAACTGCAAAAAATCGTAATCGTGTATGACTTACACTGGCTGTTGATGTGGTAAAGGTGAATGCTCTATGCCCTGCATGACTGACTTGAAACGCAATTAAAAATCCCAACACATTTGCTGCTAAGGGATGTATGCCCCAAGGCACAAACATTAATGACACAGTACCTAGATGCACCAACATCGCTGTTACACCCACCACACCAAACCAAAACAACTGCTTCATTATTTTTTTGCTTCCTGCTTTAGTTGTTCTGTGCTTTTGGTAATGCGGCTTATGAAATAAGCGGGACGCTGTTTTACTTCTGTAAAAATACGTCCTATGTATTCACCTAAGATGCCTATCGACATTAACTGTATCCCACCTAAAAATGCAATTGCCACAACGAGTGTAGGCCAACCACTTTGATCATTACCAAATAAGAGTGTATCGATCACAATGTAGAGTGCATACGCGATCGATGCAACGGAAACACTGCCACCGACTACTGTCCATAGACGTAAAGGCACATTCGAAAAAGCAGTGAGGCCTGTTGCGCCTAATTTCAGCAAACTGAAAAAATTAAAACTACTACTGCCATGTAGTCTAGGATCGGTACGCACTTTAATGCCAAGTCTGGTAAAACCAATCCAGTTGTACAAACCTTTCATAAAGCGATTCCGCTCGGGCATAGCTTTCAAGGCATCCAACATACAACGATCAAGGACACGAAAATCTTGTGTGTTCTCAGGGATTTTATTGCGCTCACCAAAATTCAGTAAGGTGTAAAAAACATGCGTGACTGCACGTTTAGTGATGGATTCATCATGCCTATCAGAACGTATAGCAAAGACCATGTCATAACCCCGACGCCATTGCGCGAGGAAAGATGGGATTAAATCGGGTGGATGTTGAAAGTCACAATCAATCAAGACAGCGACATCACCATTGGCTTGATCGATACCTGCTGATAATGCAATCTCTTTACCAAAGTTGCGTGACAGCTGTAAGAGTGTGACCGGCAGTTGATTTATTTCGCTTAATACTTTTTCTACGGTGGCATCACGACTGCCATCATCAATAACGATTAATTCATGACGTAAACCCTGCTCGTCAAAGAGCTTATGCAAGGTTTGTAGCATGGGGAGTATGTTACCTTCTTCATTAAAGGCGGGCAGTAAACAACTGACTAAAGGATCTTGTGGTCGTTCGTTTGCACGCGCCTGCAAAATAAAAGCAGGTTCGGTGTCAACGACACTTAGGTCAGACTCACTGTTTGAGTTTTTATCCATAACAAATTGCTAAACGCTTTAAAAAATAAAAAAATGATGCTAAATTTTCAGCTCATGCTTCACTCGGGCTGGCGAGTGTAAGCAATTTTAGTGTGCCGCTAGACTTTTAGGCCAGTAAATATAAGCATGATACGCATAAGCGCGGCGCAAGGGAAAACGCCATCCTTCTCGAGCAAGCGTAACTTGTATAGGCGGCTCGGTTTGTCCTTGTTGCGCTAGCCAGCTTTGCATCTCACTATCACATGCCGTTTGTGCTGAAGGATCTAGGGGTGTGGGTGGGCAGAGCAGTATTCCTGGACGATTTTGCCAGTCAGCTAGTGGACTAAGTGTGGCGGGGAATTGATCTGGCACCCCTGGCAAAATGCGTAGATGCGCATCACCATAAAACGCCATTAAGGCATTCTCACCCCACGCACCGCCTACCCATTGCGCGGGATTGTTGGGATAACGTGTTTGCCAAATTTGCAGAATTTCCTCTGCCGCTAAACGTCGCGGTAAATAATAATTATCACTACCACGCTGGGCTTCACGCCAGCCTTGCACAATCCCGAGTAAAGGTACAAGCAACAAAATTAGGATGAATATTTTTAAAAGACTGTCGTTGTGGTGCGCCAGTTTTTCAGCAGACTGTAAGTCATGTTCATCACCACATAGATTTCTTAACCAGAGTAAGGGATAGGCAAAACCAATTGGAATTGCCCACGGTAACGATAACTCCACCAAACCAGCGACACCAAATAGCAGCGTGATGAGCCAAGGCAGCACGGCTAACCAGAATAAGCTGTCATGCCAACTGCGTGGCATCCAACTTTGCAGCAGTCTTTTACCTAAACCTTGCCAACGTGATCCAGTCTGCGAAAAAATCACGCAGCACAACAACCAAGGCAAGCCCCAATAAAAAACTGGAGCCAAGAAAAATCGCGCAATCTGCGACCAAGCTACTGCGCCCTCACCTTGCTCGGCAACATAACGCAAGCTAATAAATTCATGCTGATGCAACCAATTCGCATGCGGTGTTAAACAAAGTAAAAAGACACCCAAAGTTAACCAAGAACGCCAAGAGAATAACCACGCTCGACCAGCAGGCAAGCTCCAACTCACTATAAAAAGGCTAAACAATAAGACGCCGCTGTAATATTTACCTAGCATGGCGAGTGCAGCGAACACTCCAAAACCTAGTGACCATAACAATGTTGAAGAAGGTTTAGTTTGATGCAGACTGTGCCACCAAGCCAGTGCAACCCAAGGCCACACAGAAAGCAAAACTGCGTTGGCATTAAATTTTGCGGCTAGCGTGCTGTAAGGGAAAGCCAAACACAACAACACTACTGCAGGCAATGCGAATGCGGATAAACGCATGGCACGCGCTAACAGTGCCACACCAAATAAACCTAAGGCCACATTGAGGTAGGCTAGCAGATGATAAAGAAAGTCGATCTGTGGGAACAGCTTGAACCAAAGCCCTGTTACCCAAGCAAATAAAGGAGGATGTTTAAAACTACCCCATTCCAGAACCTGTCCCCAAGCATAATTTTCTAACATGTCGCCATAGCGATCTAAATTAGTAGTGGCTAATGCTTGTGTCAGCGACCACAAAGCAACATGCAAAACCAAAAGTAAAATAATTGCGCGAGGTTGGTCTAGACGATTAAAATAAAATGACAATCGCGCTATAAATTTAGGCATGTCATAACCTTCTATTTGTATGGTTAAAAGTCATGACCCGAAATTTCAAAGTTGTTAGACAAACAAAATTCATAAAAAAAAGTAAACGAAGTGCAATTTCGGCATGTTTGATGTATCCTTATTGCTTACAAGAAAGTAACATTAAATTTATTAATTAATACAGGAATAAAACGCCGTGACCCAACGTCCTCGCCCCGCTGATATCTATTTGCGCTTTCTTCAACTAGCTGAAGCCGTTCGTGGCCTGCCTTCATTGCCAGCCCTCGAACCTCTAGAAGAAAGAATTCTGGAGATTATTGCTCATGCACGTTTGAAGCAAGAGCGTCTATCTGTCAAAGATTTGATGGGTAAACGCGATCTCGGATCACCTGCAATGTTGCATGGCCGTTTAAAATCTATGCGCGAAAAAGGTTGGATCTTATTGGCTGAAACTGAAGACGCACGCCGTAAACAATTAGAGTTATCCAAAGCTGCTTTAACGCATTTCGATAAACTGTCTAAGTGCTTATTGAAAGCAGCTAAAGGCTGAAATTCTACTTTATAGCTTCAAATAACGCCGCCTTTTAAGGCGGCGTTATTATTTGCGCAGCGTGAGATAAATCGCTAATCCTATGATTAGAGCAACGCCTAACTCCAGCCCAACTATCCAATATTCCATTCCACCCCTCAGCAAAATTCTCTCTGCTTCAATTCACTTTTGTTCTGACAAATAGGCTACTTTTTTTTAAATAGCTGAACTACCAAAAATTTAAGAAATATCTAACAGGAACTAATACCAACCATCTGACTCTGAGTTTGCATTAACGCATGCACATTTTTGACGCGTTTGCCTTACTCGCGAGTAGTGTACCGCAGCTTAAATTTCCCTACAGAACTAATTAAAACCATTATCTTGCGGTATATCAATTTAATGATTAAAAGAAACTTGGTGCTAAGTATTATTTCTTATCTAAACAGATTACTCTTTGAACCATAGATTTGAGATATCAATGTCAGCCTAAGAAAGATTGAATCTTTTTTAATCAGGAACTTGTATGCCTAAATCATTATTCATCGACAAACCAAAATTAACTTCGTCGCCACTTTTCGTATCAACCGGAAGAGAAGCGATGGAAAAAAGTGTCACCTCCGCTCTGACACACTATAAGGTAAAAGATAGGCCTACCCCACCCACTGAACTCATCGCTGCTTTGCAATCGCAATTGCATATGTTTGAAAACGAATTGGGATTTAACACTGAGTTAGTTAGCAACATTACTCATTGCACGCTTTCAGCAACCTATCTGACTGCTTTATTAGAAATCACTAGCGAAGCCTTAAATAATATCTGTCTACATGCTCATGCAAGTACCGTTTTAATGGTTGTGTATTTGCGGGACGATACCCTGCAATTAGAAATCATAGATAACGGTATAGGCATGAAACAAAGAAAAATTCATCAGCATCATTCACATGGCATATCTCGTATGCGTGAAATAGCATGTCAACTAGGAG
>JAIXOW010000145.1 GCA_027486615.1 Oxalobacteraceae bacterium
TTCAATCATTCTTGTAAAATACAAATTGATTTACATATTCAATGTCCTGCAAACGTAAAACAGTATTAATAGTAATGTCAAAATGAATGATTTTGGGTCCTCGTTTTGAATCCAAATTGGAAATCAGTAAAACTACAAGTCTTCTATCACCATGCAAATAAAAAGAACAAAAAACGAAAGTTATTTTCTAAACAGTTAATATTATGCTTAAAAAGAGATTTAATTCTCAAACAATCCATTACCGTTCGAAAATTGGTCAAAAGCAAACCTTGAGAAACGGATTGGGACATGTTTAGATGAGAAAGTAAACGTTAATTCTGCTAGTTTTAAGAAGATTTTGAATGAATAAGGCCAAGAAAATATTGTGCACAACTGGTTCTAGTTGTGTTGAAAACAAAAAACTAAAAAAGAAGTAAGATTTTATTTTACTAATTTTGCCAATTGATAAAGATTGAAAGTACTCTTACTAAATTGGAAATTAATTTAAATCGACCAAAATTTCAAACATTAAATTTTACTACCACAAAAGAATTCTTCCTGCTAAATTTCATTTGAAAATATGTTTAAAAATACTTTTTTTAAATTTAGTCTCAAAATGTCCAACAGTAAACTTGGATTTAAGAATTAAAGCACTGTTTCAACTTTCTGTTCAGATCAATAAAGATAGAGATTTAGTTTGAATGTTCGTGAAAAATCTAAGTCTAAATTAAAAAAAACATGGTTGACAAATTGTTCTTGTTCTGTTGAAGAACAAAGAACTAAATAAGAAATAGTATCTTATTTTACATATTATTTATTTTATTTTTCAATTAATTCCAAATAAAAAGTTAGACACTAACTCCATTTGCACTCAAAATTTTATTTATTGGAGACGTAAAAGAATGTTATGGTGTGGATTGGAAACAATAAGTGAATTCCTATTTTATTGAAGAAAGTCAACATGGACAAGTTATCATGTTGAACGGGCTTGCTCAGAATTCCAGAATAAAAATATCATCATATTTTGATTATTTATCACAATGAGTTGTACGATTACAAAAAATGATCTAGCAGTACCAAGAAGATTTAATTGAAAACTCTTTAATCCATTTTTCCAATCAAGGTCAAGAAAATATTGTGCACAACTGAAGTACAAAGAAATAATTAAGATTTTATTTCACATACTTCTTTTATATAATTATTTCTTTTAGTTTTCCATTAATTCCACAAAATAACTCATTTTTAGCAAAATGTTAGATAGCGACTCCAAAAAAAAAAGAAATTACTTGAAATTGAGCCAACATTCATAGAAGAGACAACAGCAAGTGAATTCCTATTTACTACACTCTGTACTATTGCTCAATCATAAAAAATATTACAGCAATTTTTTATCCCTTGGACAAAAATATCTTTACATAACTTAATCACGTTCTTTCCTTGCGTTAGTAAAAGGAGTTAGCATAAGTTTTAAATCCCTAATTATTATGTGTAATTCAAAGCAAAGCTCTGGACGAAATTTGGGAAGAGAGAGTTTACTGTAAACTTCTTGGTCCCAATCTTGCACTTAAACTGGCGGTTTAAAAAGAAGTATTGAACACCAATTACGTGAAAAATTAATAGAGGAAGAATCAATTCACTCGAATTGTTAGAGGATGAGAAAAATGAAATTTGTGACTCCCCAAAGTTGCAGACAAACGATTTTTTTGTTGGAGCAATTATGAAGCTTTATTGTCAAGATTTAAATGATTTGAAGATATGGATAGTTATCTATGTTAAATAATGAAAACAGCCTAAAGCTTTCATTGCTTTATTCAAGAAAGTCAGAAACGGCAAATTTATCTTGTTTAACGGACTTGTGCCAGAATTCCAGGATAAAAATTATCATCATAGTTTGGTGATTTATCATAAAGAGTTGGACGATTACAAGAAAATGGTCCAGCAGTACCTATGAGAAATGAAATTGTAAAACTTCTCATAGAAAATAATGCAAACATAAATGGAACAAACACTTAAGGAAATCATTTTTCTAGAAAAAAAATGAAGAATCAAGAAAGATGTACGTCTCAACGATTTAACAAAATACATTTGACAAAAATCCAGTTTTTCTTTAACATCTTTGTCCTTCAGAATTTTGCCCAGTTATAATAATTACTTTTCCTTCCTTTTTAACCCCAGTAAATACAGGTGAAAAAACTTGGTATCACGGAACAGCTGCCAATCACGCTAAAAACATAATTGACAAACAAGGACAACATTACAAAAAGAAGAAAGAAAAAAATACAACCAAATGTTGACAACATTTTCCAAGATCTTAAGTGGCATGAGCTTAAAAGCTACAAGCTTCTTGAATATAACATTAAAGAAACATTCACTTGGCAAAAACTCATCTGGAAACGAGTAGGACTCTAAAATAGAGCAAAAAATGGCAAAAAATTGCAAACAAAGACAACAAGTGATTGCCGAGTAGAAGTTATATGAAGAAATTGCCGACATCGAAATCATCGCAAACTACAACTGAGGTTGCTTTAACAGCATTGGTTTGTTTGGCACAACAATCTAAACCAACATTACCTGCTCTTTTGTATGCACACTTAGCCATGTGCGAGTATACTTTAATTCAAAGTACATATTTTGATTTTTCTGTTTCAGCATAACATTTATTCAAAAGGTGGCAGAAATAAACTTGTGAATCCATTTTTCCAATCAAGGTCCAGAAAATATTGCGCATAACTAAAGTACAAAGAAATAATTAAGATTTTATTTCACATACTTCTTTTAATATAATTATTTCTTTTAGTTTTCCATTAATTCCACAAAATAACTCATTTTTAGCGAAATTTTAGACACATTCGAGATGTTAAATAATCGAAACAGTCTAAAGCTTTCATTGCTTTATTCAA
>JAIXOW010000271.1 GCA_027486615.1 Oxalobacteraceae bacterium
GCAATTTGTGAAGTGCATGGAACTGTTTTGTCTGGGCATGATGCGCTTAAGAAAACTTATCTCAGACTTACCAACGCATATTTCTGGCCAAATATGAAAAAAGACATTCAGGCGCATATTGATTCGTGTCTACAGTGTCAAGTGAGAAAGAAATCAACTGCAAAACCAACACCGCTACAATCTCTACCAACAATGGATCAACCAAACCAGCGGATTCACATTGATTTGTTTGGGCCTCTGAAAACTTCTGCACAAGGCAACAAAATGGTACTGGTAATGACAGATGCCTTCACAAAATATGCAGAGGCCATTGCTATTCCAAACAAAGAAGCAGAAACGGTAGCCATGGAAATTTTCATCCACTGGATTTGCAGATTTGGGTCTCCAATTCAAATTCATTCAGACAACGGGACTGAATTTGTTAACAAACTCAGTAAAGAACTGTTCAAATTGTTGGAAATTAAACATACAACAACGACCCCGGGACACCCTCAATGCAACGCACAGGCAGAGGTGTTCAACAAAACAATGGCCAAATATCTTGCATCTTTTGTGGATGAATCAACACTGGATTGGGAGCAATATCTGCCAGCACTGCAATTCTCCTACAACACCAGTTATCATTCCACAATCCAAACAACGCCCTTTGAACTTTTGTACGGCATGAAACCAAGGACACCTTCGATTCCGGGACAGGATGTGCAAAGAGTGTTTTATGGTGAATCATTTGCTTCAGAAAGACTGCAAATACTGCAAAAAGCAAGGCAAATTGCTAAAGAAAACATCGACGAAAAGCAAAAACAGTACAAACAACAACATGACAAAAGTGCAAAAGATCATAAGTTTTCAATGGGCCAAAAAGTGTGGTACTTAGAAACGAATTTTCTAGGAAAAAACAAGAAATTGGCGCCAAAATATTGCGGTCCGGCAACAATCATAGAAGTCAATGAAAGCGTTGCAAAGATCAAAACGGAAAAGAACAAATTAAAAAGCATCAATGTCAACAAATTAAAACTTTTTCATGAACATTTGGACGCCGACGCCGAATTGGAGCAAGAACCTGAAGCCAAAACCGACGCCAAAGAAATTTTAATTAAATTTGATCCTTCAACGCGTCGCCCTTCCACACGCGCTTGGTCAAAATTAATAAAAAGCGACGCCATTTCAGCTTTGATAACAAAAACCGACGCCGCGTCCTCAGAAGAAATTTGGTATAAATTAAACAGCATTGCCTATAAACTGTACCATTTGAATTTTGAATTCAACCAGATAACATCTGAAGAATTGAAATTCTGGAAGCAATTTAAACAAGAGGACATTTTCGAGTGGCTATCAGGAAGCCCAATCCATCCACCGGATTACTCTGAGTATATCCGTGTTCGCTCAACAATTGTGGAACAACAACCACTGGTACAGCAACAACCACTTCAACAACCGGTCATACCTGCTCAACCGGGACCTGCTGCTCCAAATCCAGTTCCGGGGCCAAGTCCAAGAAAACCAGGTAGACCGCCAGGCTCCAAAAACAAGGCAAAGGATCCGCTAACTCGAGCAGCACACTACGCTTCCAAACGGTTTACCCGAGCGGCATCCAAAGTCTTCTCACCAGGCACGGAGAGGAGAAACGCCGATGGACCTATCTAGCATCCTCATCATTCTCCTAGCAATGGGGGGCGTACAGGCACGTCCTCTGTTCGACTTCCTCCCGCCTGTAATCATCGACGAAAATCAGCAAATCTCTATGGATCACAACAGCCACACGACAATCTTCTTCCCGGTCGGTAAATATGCAACAGATGTACATTATATGATAATTCGTATTCCGATTTTTCTTCAACCAGTCGAAGACGGACTATCACGCTGTGGCGAGGTGCTGCACCATATGAACAACGCAATCAAGGGCAAAGCAACGGAAGCACCTATAAAAGACATCATCAAGTTCCACAACGATACATTCCACCGGGTCAACTTCAACTACAAAAACATGTTGCAAAATCTACCAGAGGCGCCGTTTACTCCATATGGTTCAAGGAAGAAACGTTTTCTCGATCTTCTATTTGGAATCGCTGGGACGGCATTCGGAGTAGCCAATCGAATAGAAATCACAAGAATCAACTCTATAATTGCAAAGAACATTCACAGAACAGACATGATGGTAGATATTCAACAGCTGCATGAAAACCATTTATATAAATTAGATAACATGATCAAAAATGTTGGTCAAGTAGTTACCGATTTTATAAAATTTAGTCCAGCAGTTGCGTCTGCATATTTAGATAATATGATTGAATCAATGCATTATACTGTGTCTACTATAGCCTCTGCGTTAGAACAAGCACAAAATCAAAAACTTTCCCATTTACTTTTTCCCCATGACATCTTAAAAAGAATCAAAAACAAAATTGATGCCACAGCACTTGCAAATGGCTACATTTCCTATGTCAGCAAAGTAACAGACTTATTTCAAATTCCCCTTTCATACGTTTGGCAACCAAATAATAAAACTTTAGCACTTTTACTTCATGTGCCACTCGTTAAAGAAGAGTACTTACTCAATATGAATCAATATTTACCTTTTCCGCTAACGCAAACCCTCTCTAATAATCATTCTCTTACGCCTTCTGTAGGGCAAAATGATATTCTTGCTTACAGCGGATTTGAAACTTACAAAATTCTTTCGCAATCGGATCTTGCTTCATGTAATAAAATGGGGGACACCTATTTTTGCAAGGGGAGGAATGATCTTAGAACAGACATTACAAACACATGTCTGGGGTCTCTGTACTTACAGCAAGGCAAGGGTATCCAAAAGAACTGCAAGTTTGAGATCACGGCAGCTAAAGAACAAGTCTTTAGATTGGCTCACAACAAGTGGGCTATTGCTACTCAAAAACAGTTCACTACCCATCAAGTCTGCGGTAAGACCAGAAAACCTGTAACAGTGGGACCAGGTACCACAATCACCCTTGACCCTGGATGCAAGATCCGACTGCAGTCCCACATTTTAACAGCCGACACTTTAGAGGAAGAGGTCATTGAAACTACCCATTTTTCGTGGACTTGGAATGCCACACAAATCTTTCCTGACCTCGAACCTCAGCAATTCTCAAAAGCAATGCAATCACTTAATGATTATGGCCTTCACATTGTCGATGCTGCTGACATTGCCCATCACTTGAAATTTGAGAACTTCAACGATCCTATCCCCACTTCCATTACCGACCTTTTCTCAAATCCGATGCATAGTATCTCACTTGTGTTTTTTGCTATTGTCATTCTATTTCTGTGTTACAAACTATATATGTTGTATCGTAAGAAGATCCATGACAAACTCAAAGCAACACTTCCCACTTCAATTGCTGTGAACATTCCTTCGATACCCTCTGCTCCCCCACCATATGTTCACAACCAACCAAGCATGGGTATGATCAACATACCGCTGCATTAAAAGCAAAAGCAAACCCCCTCAAAGAAGGGGAGAAATATCAGCTGAGACTTTCAGCTGAACTTGGCAACCCTGCGCACTCAAGCGCGTCTTTTCTTTCTAGCGTAAATTAAACTTTTAATTAGCGCGACTCTTCCAAGCTCCTAAAGCTCTTTCCTTTCCCATAACAATGCCGCGTCTCATTTGTTTGTAAACAATCTGTTTTCATATAAATAGCTGTAACGTGCATTATCTCTTCAGTTAATAAATCGACTTAAGTCGCAGAACAAGTCTTATTATTCCAA
>JAIXOW010000124.1 GCA_027486615.1 Oxalobacteraceae bacterium
CTGACCGTGAATTCGCAATCGATGCTGGCCCTAGCCTACGTTGGACATCGCCTTTAGGTGCACTTAATCTCGATTATGGCTTTGATGTCAGCGGTCGTAGTAACGGACAGGTTGCACAGGCACAGTTAATCCGTCCGCTAATTAGCGAACAAGGCTTTCGCTTAAATGGTCTGGTTGGTGCTACCTGGCAAAACGCTGCAATGAACACTTATTACTGGGGCAAGCGCGCTTCTGAAAACGCGACTGGATCTGCTATCAATATTGGTGCTGGAACCGTATTCTCAGTTGGATTGACGGGCTTTTACTCAATTGGGTCTGGCTCCGCGCTATTCTTTGGCACCACTATCAATCGTTTGTCCGACGCTCAAGCACAAAGCCCGATCGCCGAGCGTCGTTACACTCCGCTCATTTATTTAGGATATGGCTGGCGACTCTAACTTCGAAGATGAGATTTGAAAGGCGACTTCAATAAATCAATCTATTGAAAAGGTCTACTTTCGAATTAATTGTAAAGTCGAATTAGGTCTGTCTTATAGTTGAACAGAGTATTTTAAGTTTACTAGCTTTTGTTACTTTTTTGTTTAAGCAAAACAAAACTCATTTGTTCATAGCTACTTTTGAAATAACAGAGGTCATTTAATCTTATTGCTTCATTGGTAGCTATTCTTCACATTAACAGACTGCGGATAGTTATTTAACTTCAATCACCGCACGCATTCCTGTTTCACTTTTTCGTGATGCCACGTCATCAAACACACCAGCCCGCACTGGTACGAACCACCATTCCACCGTCGCACTTGCTTTGACCTCAGCACGTCGTATAGGTCCATATAATTCAGCAACATCTTTTGCTGCGCCGTCTTTAACGACCACTTTGCGGGTATAGACGGCATCTGCCAGCTTGTTAGAAGAAAAATAGCAACTGCGCTCGGTCTGGTTAATAAGGCGAAGCTTATAGAGCCGACCAGCCTCTAATGTTAGGGATTCGGGTACAAATCGTTGGCATTCGGACCCGCCTTCCATCCGTAAATCGACCTCGATCGGAGCTTGATCTCCTAAATCTGCAGCCATTATTGGGGCGCTGGTGCAAATGGATAAAAGTACAGCTACTGAAGTGCTGACTGACGCAATCATATGTAAAGGACGGAAGGTCATGATTTCTCCGAGTATTGGGTGCAACGATCAAAGGGATTCAATTAGTATTTGGAATCGCCATATCGAAAACACAGTGTGACATATTAATATTACATAACGATTTAGTAGAAAAGGGCGAATGTTAAGTTTGGATTAAGAAATTGAAATATTCAGATCTCTTTTCATGGATAAGTCTTTTATAGTCTGAATTAACTAAGGTTAATTATTTGTGAAGAGTTCAAATACAACAAGCAAAAAAATCCATAAAGTTCTCTAGGATATAAGCCACCAGAGCCACAAACGCTCGAGTCTCTATTCAATCTGTAGTTCTAGAGGATCTAAATTTATTCATGGTCAATGAATCTACTGAGAGTCTTACTCCAAGAGATCCTGATTCAGCATGTACAGGTAATTTTCGAAGACTAATATCCATTGCCTTAATCTCAGAATATTCTGCACATGCTTCAACAATGCGAGTAATAAGTCTTTCCTGTGTTTCATAATGACCATCGCCTGCTAGTCTAACTATTTCAATTACTAAAGGGTCGTAATCAAAAACATTCTTCATAAGGTCTTTGGATATCAGCACGAGTTTTGCATCGATCCAAAGCGTTAAATCTAAAAGGTGTTGGTTTGGAATAATCGCACCGGGTCCATAGGTTCCAATTTGGGTTTGGAGTTTGAGGTCTCGCAATTCAATGGATGCTAAAGACATTTATATTCCTTATCGATTAAATAAGATTGTTCAATTCTAATTTGTTTTGCTAACTTATAGCCGCTTAGCCAAGCACTTTCTACTCTATAAAATTTTTGAGTAGGACTACACATGAAAAAGATGCTAGCAAGATTAGATCTTCACATTACTTTATTGCTGTAAGAGTTCTATGTAGACTTTAGTCTTCTACTCTTACGGGTTCGTTCAAAAAAATCATCAGGCTTTAAACGAACCCACTTTATAAAATCCATTAAGTCCTCTTGTGCTTTTAATTTTTCTACGGTGTTATATTGGCGTGCCAGCTCTGTTTCTGTAAAAAGAGCATGTATTTGTCGATGGCAAATGCGATGTAATATCACCGTTTCTCGACCCTTATGGGATTTAGGAATGAGGTGGTGTTCATCTCGCTGAGATTTTGGAATAGCTCTATCGCAAAGTGGGCAAATAAATAAATCAGATTGTCGATCTGGTAAATTACTAAGCTCAGCTTGAATATATTTTTTCTTTATGCGCCCAGTCATTGCTCGGATGGACCTGAAAAATAAGCACGTTTATTAAACTGCTAAATCAACAATCACCAATGCAACTGCGATGATGTGTACTAGGGTAATGACCACCGATAGACCATGTTGAAAACAACAACATACCTCCAAAAAGTAAGGAGGAAGTTAATAAAGCAGATATACGGGTAACAATTTCAAACAAAGAGTAACCTCAAGTTAGTTAATACATTTAATAAAATAATAAAGCATTTAGACAAAACGAGTTGGGTTCAGATTCACACAATGATTTAAGCGGAGAAGTGAAGTGCAGGGAGCTTCAACTATGCGCAAGATCCGCATCATGAAAAGGTAAGCTAAACATGAGAATTTATTTATTTCTGGTTTTAATGACTCTGACCAAAGTGAGCTGGGGTTTTACTGACTGCTCAGTTTGTCCAGAAATGGTGAAGTTAGAATCTGCGAATTTTTATATGGGTAGTTCAAATTTGGTTGAATCTACTACTTCAAAAAATTCAGATCTACATGATGATGAAAAACCCCGACATTTAGTTAACATCGCAGCATTCGCGTTGGGCAAATTTGAAGTTACACAATTTGAGTGGCATGCAGTCATGGGCTCTGATCCGAGTTTAAGCAAGGGTTCAGCACAACCAGTAGAAAATATCTCATGGAATGATGCACAGACTTACATCAAAAAGCTTAGCCAAAAAACCGGTAAAAAATACAGATTACCATCCGAAGCAGAATGGGAATATGCCGCCCGTGCTGGCAGCTCTACCAGATATCCATGGGGCGATAGTGATACCCAAATAGATCAATACGCATGGTCAAACAAGAATGCTACCAACCCCAACGTTGTTGGATTAAAAAAACCAAATCAATTTGGTCTTTACGACATGATTGGAAATGTAGCTGAATGGACAGAAGATTGCTGGCAAAGTAATTATCAGAATGCGCCAGTCGATGGCAGTGCTTGGCTGAGTGGGAACTGTTCTTTGCGTGTTTTACGCGGTGGTTCTTGGGGTGATGATCCCCAGAATTTAAGAACCACTGTTAGAGATGGAAGCCATCCAACGTATTACCGATTTAGTGCTAGCGGCTTTCGTGTTGCCAGGGATCTTGACTGACTTGATCATGAATATTGGCTGGATTAGAAGCGCCAAGTTGTATTCAAGGCATCGTCTAGGTATGCAATCCGTGCCGCTGCCGCAGAATGCTGCTTGCGGCGGAAATTACTTTTAGCTTTTGTTCAGCGATCTGTTCGGAAGCCAGTGGATTATCCGCAAAGGTCGCAAACCCACAATCAGGTGTGAACAGCACACGCTCTTTTCCAAACAACTGAATTGCCTGTTCGCCCTTGCTGAGAACAGCATCTAGCGTTTCGATGTGCGCATGTTTTTGATTACAGATACCAACACCGATGCGAACATCGTCAGGAATAGCGCGCAGTATTTCCATCTCACCTGCACGAGGCGTGCACAACTCCAACAACAGGCTACCCACCTGCAAACCGGAAAGCGTTTCAATCAGCGGTGTGTAATTACCGGATAAAGCGGCGCCTTCATCAGGCGTCCAATTACCACGGCACATATGTACGGCAATACGTTCTTTTGGAAAACCAGCAACTACTGCGTTAATCAGTTCACGCGCAAACCCTAGCTCTTTAGGTATCTCGTTTTTTTCAGACAAAGCACCGCACATAAAACTGCGCTTCGATACTGATCCGGAGTACACCACTTCAGAGAGCACCGGCTCATCAAACTGAACTAGCGCAACACCTGCGGCTAGCAGGCTAGCCAACTCTTCACGCAGTACACGAACGATGTCAGTTGCCAGCGCTTCACGATTTGCATAAGCGCGATCGGAAACACACTCCAGCCACATCGACCGCGTTAGCAGA
>JAIXOW010000221.1 GCA_027486615.1 Oxalobacteraceae bacterium
TTCAGTACCTGTACCTAAAGACGTTAAACTGAAAGATCCATCACAGTTTAAAGTTGTTGGTAAGCCAATCCAGCGTTTAGACACACCATCCAAAGTAAACGGTACTGCACAGTTTGGTATCGATGCTAAGGTTGCTGGCATGGTCTACGCTTCAATTGAGCAAACACCAGTAATCGGTGGCAAGCCAAAGAGCTTCGATGCAACTAAAGCTAAATCAATGCCTGGCGTAATCGACGTTGTTCAAATCGGTGATGGCGTTGCAGTTGTTGCTGATTCCTACTGGCACGCATTCAAGGCACGTAAAACCTTGAAAGTCGAATGGGATAACGGCCAACACTCTGGTCTCTCAACTGCTTCTATGTGGGCAGGCATCAAAGATGCAGAGAAAACCATCAAGCCAATCAAGATTCGTCCTGATGTTGGTAACGCACAAAACGCAATCAACGGTGCAGCTAAAGTTCTAAAAGCTAACTACACCACTCAGTTGATCGCGCATCAACCGTTAGAGCCAATGAACTTCATCGCTGATGTAAAAGGCGATCGTTGCGAATTGACCGGTCCTACCCAGTTCCCACAAGGTGCTCAAGGTACGGCAGCGGCTGTTCTCGGTATCAAGCCAGAGAATGTCACAGTGACAACAACTTTCCTCGGTGGTGGTTTCGGTCGTCGTATCGAACTCGACTTCATCGCTCAGGCAGTGCAAGTATCGAAAGCAGTTGGCCGTCCAGTTAAAGTACTCTGGACACGTGAAGACGACATGAAGCATGACTACTATCGTCCACAAGGTCTGCAACGTATGGAAGCTGGTCTGGATGCATCAGGCAATCCAGTTGGCGTGAAGTTCCAAATGACTTCACAATCCATCACCCAGCGTGCATTCGGTCTGCCAAAGAACACACTGGATCCATTCATGGTTGAAGCAGCAGTTGCTCCATACGATGTGCCAAACACATCACATGACTTGATCATTCATGATGCTGGCCTGCGTGTTGGTTATCTGCGCGCTGTGTCACACACCATGAACTGCTTCGCTAACGAATGTTTCATGGATGAGTTGGCTAACGCAGCTAAGCAAGATCCAGTTGAATACCGTCTGTCACTGTTAAAAGATGCACGTTATGTAAACGTGTTGAAATTAGCAGCTGAAAAAGCAGGCTGGGGCAAGAAGTTGCCTAAGGGTCGTGCATTAGGCGTAGCGCTGATGGAAGGCTATGGCACCTACATGGCTCAAGTTGCTGAAGTATCAGTAACTGGTGGCAATGTAAAAGTACACAAAGTAACTGTAGCTTGCGATCCAGGCCGTATGGTTAACCCTGATATCGTTCGTCAGCAGCTCGAGTCCGGTATTGTTTACGGTCTCTCCGGCGCACTGTACGGCGAAATCACCGTTAAAGATGGTCAGATCCAACAAAATAACTTCAATGACTTCCGCGTAATTCGTCAAAACGAATCACCAGTTATTGATATCGTTTTAGTTGAAAGCAACGAGAAGCCAGGTGGCGTAGGTGAGCCATCAACTTCATTGATCGGTGCTGCAGTTGGCAACGCAATCTTCACAGCAACTGGTAAGCGCGTACGCGACTTCCCACTCGCTACGCACTTGAAGAAGGCTTAATCGCCAAATGCAATAAAGTAGTTCGGTGCTCCCCTCCTTAACTGGAGGGGAGCATTTTTTATTCAAGTCTGCATTCGTTGAATTAAAGTAGTGTGCGTTATCGCATTAAATAAAATGAATGTGCAACAAAGCTTTGATCATCACACCCACATTTAACAGCCAATTATGGACAGCATTGATCTCGAAGTATTAAAAACCTGTGCGCAATGGATCGCTGCGGGTAAACAATGTGAAATGGTTACCGTCATTAAGACCTGGGGTTCTAGTCCAAGGCCTGAAGGTGCCACCCTAGGTATTTGTGAAGATGGTCATGTAGTTGGATCGGTTTCTGGTGGTTGTATTGAAGATGATTTAATTGAACGTGTAAGACAACACGGCATTACACGTACCAAGCCAGAAGTGGTGACCTATGGCATCACGGCAGATGAAGCGCATCGTTTTGGTTTGCCTTGTGGTGGCACTATACAATTATCCATAGAGCCCTTACATAGCGAAAGTAAAATCGCTGAACTAATTACACGTCTTGCGAATCATGAATTGATTGCACGTCGTTTAGATTTACAAACAGGAGAAGTCAGCTTAGGCCCTGCTCGTGCTGGTATGAATTTGCAAATTTCAGAAGCAGCACTGACGACCATTCATGGCCCACGTTGGAGATTACTCATTATTGGAGCTGGACAGTTATCACGCTTCTTAGCGCAGATTGCAGTCGGCATGGATTATTTTGTGACAGTCTGTGATCCACGTGAAGAATATCGCGAAGGTTGGCATGTCGATGGTGTACAAGTTGTACATGCTATGCCGGATGATCTAGTCATGGAGATGCAATTAGATAGTCGTAGTGCAGTAGTCGCTTTAACGCATGATCCAAAGTTAGATGATCTAGCCTTAATGGAAGCATTGAAATCGGATGCATTCTATGTTGGTGCTATAGGTTCACGTTCAAATGATAGTAAACGTCGCGAGCGTTTACTCGAATTTGATTGCACACCAGAGCAATTAAAAAAATTACATGGCCCTATAGGTTTGTATATCGGTAGTAAAACACCATCTGAAATTGCGATTTCTATTTTGGCTGAATTAACAGCTGTGAAAAATAATATCGCACTGCCTGAAATGATGAGCGTAGGTAAAGCAAAAGAAGCGATGCAATTAGACGCAAGTCCTGATGCATGCTTATATAACCCTGCACAACGCATTGTCTAATCCCTAGTACAATCTCAACTCTTGCAACACATGCAGAAGCTGATCTTGCTGTCAGCTTGTGTTGTTTTAATTTGAGTGATGGATGATGCAAAACCTTGCTGTCACCTTACCTTGTTTTAATTTGATTGGTAGATGATGCAAACTCCTTCTGAACGACCAGATACACCTTGTGTTGCCGTGTGCTCCACCACTTTTGATGATGTCTGCAGGGGATGTGGTCGTACCGTTGCTGAAGTCGCAGATTGGGTATTTATGTCAGATCAACAAAAAGACTTAGTGTGGACACGCATACTTGCAGAAGGCTATCCTCGAAGGAATAGTTAAAGTAAGCTGAATTAAAAAATACTAGATGGTGTGAAACGCAATCCAAAAGAAATCCATTGTGTTTCACTACTCCCTGAATATTTCTTCCCCGTTGTCGTATCAACTTGCAATAAGTTAGGAATGATGGCAAAACGCACGCCACTTTGCCAATAACTACCGGTAGAAGTATCACCAAAACTTTCAGCAATCAGCATCCAACGCGGTGTGGCATTGAACTCAAAACCAATACCCCAAGTTTTTCTCGTCTCTTGAGATGCTTTATCACGCAAGATACCAGGATTCAAATGCATGATTAAACGATCTTCATTCAGTGGAACAGAAATTGGAATGAAGGCATATTGATTGCCATGCTGATTCGGACCGACTTGAATCGAAGGATGATGCACCATGCCGACCGCTAATCCTATACCTGATGTATGCAGATCTAGCTTACGAAATAAAGTCTTCGCTTGATAAACATAATCAGTCGAGTTGGGAGTGGCAAGAGCATCAAAATAAGCTCGTCCACCGCCGACAGTAAATTCCAAATTCCCCGTAGGATTACAAGCAGGTAATGCCCATGTTTCTAAACTTGAAGAGTAGGAGCGTGTCCACGTTTCAACTTGACAGCTACCAGCTGTGGTGAGGCGTGCATCATCGGTAACAAAGGGGCGTGCAGCATAAGCATGGGTGCTCAAAAAAGAAAGGGCGATTAAAAAATAAATGCCCTGTCTTAGTTGAGAAGAAAATAAATTCTTAACCATTATTTTTCTTTAGCGATATTGAATTTACTTATAGGAGTGAAATTACAGGACTGGTTTTCACTCACGAAATGGAGATCGGCAAAACCAGATTTAACATTTTCTTTCGTGTTATCTGAATCAGCAGCAATCGCTAACAAAAATAATCTCGCTTTATCGGTGCCAAATAATTTAGCTACATCTGTTTTTACATTCACGCGTTCTTCTACCCATTTGCCTGCTTGCGTATTCCCAGTTTGCTGCACAATCATTTGCGCACGACTCGTGTAAGCATTCGCCACTTGCATACCGATTGGATGCTTATTGTCCCAAACATAATTAATCGCAGCATCAGGCATATCTTTACCCCAAATACTGCGTGCTATCTTGAGAGTCGCTTTCGTTGTTAATGACATTGCTTCGTCAGGCAATGATAATGCAAGATAAACACGCGCTGCATAATCATCGCCAGAGCGTTTATGGATATCAGCGGATTTTAATACGTGTTCTACGCGCCAACGCCAACAGAGTATGGGTGTGTCATGTAAATCAACTTCTACCTTTCTACCTAATAGCGCCATACTCGATTCTGCGCGTGCTTCTACCGCAGCAAGTCCGTCCCATTCTTTCACACTATAGCTGGTAGGCGGAGCAGATTTATCGAAGCGAATTAACTGCCAAGGAGGTGGGGCAGTGGAGTGAGTAGCATCAAATCGACCGATCGCATTTTCAGCTGCTTCGCAATTTGAGCTCAGACTTAACAAGCCCAAGCATATCAACCAATAGCAAGTAGCTAGTTGGCTACCTAGTCTAGGACTTAACACACGCATTATCTTGAATTTCAATCACCACAGCTTGTGAATCTGAAAAAACTAAAACAGGCTGTTTGAATTTTTCTAGATCTTCTAAATGACTGACAAAAAAATCCTGACTCAATGAAGAATAAATCTGAGTGATTAGTTGCTTGGCAATGGTAATTGGCATAGAAAAATAATACATGCCTAGCGTTTCTCCGATTTTTTTACATTCAGCTTTGGCCTGTAAACTCGAACGTACTAAGGTGCCGATATAGTCGCGCTTATTAATCGCAAAAAATAGCGTACCTGGCTCTGGCTTAGTTTGACTCAGATAATGTTCTAAATCATCAACATAAGTGGATTGCATCATAGTCTCCAACATTTTTATGATTCAAATGCTAGGGCTGAAATATGAAGGCATGATGACGGGGCTAGTTACTAGATCAAGTTAGCAGCGTTAACAAGATAAAGCAGCTTAGAGAAGAAGAATAAAATAGTAAAGTTATGCCCAGAAAGTTTTCAAATAAGCAATTCTATTCTCAGTCATTGTCATGTCATAATCTTTGAATAAAGTCCGCTTTGTGAATTTATCCGCCGTTCCCACCCATCCCAAGACACTTCAGACTATGAGCGAAACCAACACGCAGATGGAAGCGGCTCTGCAAATGAACAGATCGACTAGTTCTAAGCTGCCTGACTTTATTTTTCATAAGATTACTTTCTCGTTTGCCTTTTTGGTCTTGCTAACGCTAGCGGGCATAATGGCTTCATTGGTTGTGGGCGCATGGCCAGCTTTTGAGCACTTTGGGCTGGGTTTTATTACACGTATAGAGTGGGATCCAGTCAATGATGAATATGGTGCGTTGATTGCCATAGCAGGCACCTTGATTACTTCTTTTATCGCCCTCTTGATTGCATTTCCAATTAGTTTTGGTATTGCTTTATTTCTAACAGAAATCTGCCCTAACTGGCTCAAACGTCCATTAGGTACTTCAATTGAATTACTGGCAGGTGTGCCTAGTATCATTTACGGTATGTGGGGTTTGTTCGTTTTTGCGCCATTATTTGCAGATCATGTGCAGCCTTTGTTGCAAAACACCTTAGGGAATATTCCTGTCGTTGGTGAGTTATTCCAAGGCCCAATGATGGGTTTAGGTTTACTCACAGGCGGCATTATTCTTTCCATCATGATCATTCCTTTCATTGCGTCCGTGATGCGTGATGTGTTTGAAACCTGTCCTGCAGTTTTAAAAGAATCAGCTTATGCATTGGGCTGTACTAAGTGGGAAGTGGTGAGCAAAATTGTTTTGCCTTACACACGTATTGGTGTAGTGGGTGGTGTCATGTTAGGACTGGGTCGTGCACTCGGTGAAACCATGGCCATTACCTTTGTGATTGGGAATGCACACAAACTCTCTTGGTCTTTATTCGCAGCTGGTAACAGTATTGCTTCAACGCTGGCAAATGAATTCGCAGAAGCAGAATCAAAATTACATCTTGCTTCATTAACCTCTCTTGGTTTGATACTGTTTTTAATTACATTCATCGTATTAGCAGCAGCAAAATTTATGCTGTTACGTATGTCTCAAGGTGAAGGTAAAAAATAATGAGCCAAAATCTAGAAATTTCAAACAACGCTATTTATTCGCGCCGCCTTTTAAAGCATAGGGTAGGTATAAGTCTGTCCGTTTTTGCGATGGCAATCGGTATATTTTTCTTGCTTTGGATATTGTCAGTGCTAGTTATCAACGGCATGGGCGCAATTGATCTTGCCATCTTTACGCATACTACGCCGGCGCCAGGTAGTGAAGGTGGTGGTTTACTTAATCCTATCGTAGGTAGTTTATTAATGGTGGGAGTAGCGACATTAATCAGTACGCCTATCGGAATTTTTGCAGGTGTTTATCTTGCTGAATATGGAGAAGAAAGTCGTTTTGCACAAATCACGCGCTTTATTACTGATGTGATGTTGTCAGCGCCTTCGATCATTCTTGGCTTGTTTGTGTATGGGATTTATGTTGCTAACGTCAGGCATTTTTCTGGATGGGCAGGTAGTATTGCGATTGCATTAAT
Source organism: Oxalobacteraceae bacterium (assembly GCA_027486615.1). Classification (GTDB taxonomy): domain Bacteria; phylum Pseudomonadota; class Gammaproteobacteria; order Burkholderiales; family Burkholderiaceae_D; genus Pernthalerella. The sequence goes on from JAIXOW010000221.1 coordinate 6,735, forward strand.
TGCAATCCCTGTCGTTGTGCGTACCACTGACAATATGTTGGGCCTGGTACCAAGCAGTTTGCGTGAAGCGGCATTTGCATTAGGTGCACCACGTTGGAAGGTGGCGACTATGGTCAGACTGCGTGCTGTAAAGGCGGGGGTATTGACTGGTGTTTTACTGGCTGTAGCCCGTATCTCAGGTGAGACAGCACCATTATTATTCACAGCCTTGAATAACCAGTTTTACAGCAGTGATATGAATGCGCCGATGGCGAATTTGCCCGTTGTGATTTACCAATTTGCGATGAGCCCTTATGACAACTGGCGTGAATTAGCATGGGGTGGGGCTTTAATAATTACCTTTAGCGTGTTGGGATTAAATATTCTGTCCCGCACACTGGTTAAAACCACTAAAAATTAAAAGTGAATGGGAACACAGTGATGATGACTGAACAATCTCAGGTAAGTCCAGCCGCAGAGAATCTACCTGTAACCATACAGGTAAAGGGACTCAACTTTTTTTATGGATCATTTCAGGGATTAAAAGATATTAATCTCGACATCTATGAAAAGAAAGTCACAGCTTTCATTGGCCCATCTGGCTGCGGTAAATCAACTTTATTACGTACCTTAAACCGTATGTATGACCTCTATCCTGGTCAACGTGCAGTAGGTGATATTCACTACGGTGGAAGAAATATTCTGGATGCCGATGTAGATGTAAATATCTTACGCGCGAAAATCGGTATGGTGTTTCAAAAGCCAACGCCATTTCCTATGTCGATTTATGAAAATATTGCCTTTGGTGTAAATCTCTATGAAAACCTCTCTAAAGGTGAAATGGATGAGCGTGTAGAATGGGCTATAAACAAAGCAGCGCTGTGGAATGAAGTAAAAGATAAACTGAATAAAAGCGGTTTATCTCTTTCGGGTGGTCAGCAACAGCGTTTATGCATTGCTCGTGCTGTTGCAGTGAAGCCGGATGTGTTGTTACTAGATGAACCCACATCAGCATTGGATCCAATATCCACTGTTAAAATCGAAGAATTGATTAGTGAGTTAAAACAAGACTACACTATCACCATCGTCACACATAATATGCAGCAAGCGGCGCGTTGTTCCGACTTTACTGCTTATATGTATCTAGGTGAGTTAGTGGAATTTGGTGAGACAGATAGCATATTTATTAACCCAGTAAAAAAAGAGACTCAGGATTACATTACGGGTCGCTTTGGTTAATTGCTAAAAATATTATTGATCGGAGAGCATAATGCCATCAGAACATTCATCAAGACAATATGAATTAGATTTAGAAGCGATACGCTCTAAAGTCTTACTCATGGGTGGTATAGTTGAAAAACAGTTTCAAGATGCGATAGCTTGTTTTCGTACTCTGAATCTGCAAGAGGCAGATCGCATTATCGCGGCTGATCTTGAAGTCAATAAATTAGAAGTAGATTTAGATGATCATTGTAGTCATCTCATCGTCAAGCGTCAGCCTGCAGCAAATGATTTACGCACCGTGATGGCGACCATTAAAACCATTACTGACTTAGAGCGTGTGGGTGATGAAGCGACCAAAATTGCTCGTGCTGCACGTGCCATGCATCAGCGTGGATTGACACCGATTGCACATGAAGAAATCGTAAGAGTGATGGCTGTGACTGCAGGTGAAATGCTGCATGGCGCACTCGATGCCTTTGCGCGTTTAGATGAAAAACAAGCGACACGTTTAATTGTGCGTGATGAAATGATTGATTCTGAGTTCCGTTCCGTCATGCGTAATGTCATTACTTTTATGATGGAAGATCCCCGTACTATTTCCGCTTCACTCGACACCTTGTGGGTAGCTAAAGCAATTGAGCGTATTGGCGATCATGCAAAAAACATAGCTGAATATGTGGTGTACATCGTTGAAGGTAAAGACATACGTCATACCGACTATGCAGTCAACAAACAGTCTGAGCTTTCCTGATTGTTGATTCTCTAGCGTGTCTACACCAAAAATTTTAATCGTTGAAGACGAACTAGCAATTGTAGAGCTAGTTCGTTTTACTTTGAAATCAGCTGGTTGGGAAGCTGATGTCGTTCATACCACTGCCGATGCTTGGGAGCATTTACAACATAATCGTCCGCAATTAATTTTGTTGGATTGGATGTTGCCCGACCAATCAGGTCTTAAACTCCTCTCACGTATTCGTTCTGATCGTAACTTCAGTAATTTGCCCGTCATCATGCTGACAGCTAAAGGCATGGAAGAAGACAAGGTGGCCGGTTTAGATCACGGTGCTGATGATTACATCACCAA
>JAIXOW010000268.1 GCA_027486615.1 Oxalobacteraceae bacterium
AGTATTGGTGACACCGGTGGCGCGAGTATCTCTACACGCGAAGGTGCAGAGTCTTCGATGACCACGATTGATAATGCTCTTGATCAAATCAATGCTGAGCGTGCACGTATGGGTGCGATGATTAATCGCCTTGGTTATGCTGGTGATAACTTGGTGAACATTTCACAAAACTTAACTGCAGCACGTAGTCGTGTTGAAGATACTGAGTATGCATCTGCTACCCGTGAATTAGCGCGTACACAGATTATTCAACAAGCAGGTATGGCGATGTTGGCGCAAGCAAATCAGCAACCACAAGCAGTGCTTGCACTTCTTAAGTAAGCAAATTTACTTTCTTAAAAATCTCTGCCAGTTATTCACTGGCAGAGGTTTTTTATTTCTAAAAAATATAATTAAAATAATAAAAATAACTAAATTCACTCATGTTTATCTACTTAGTGCCGACTAATAACCTGACAACAAGTATTTAAACTTGTTGCAAGTAGGATCCGGTTAAGTTGAGTTAATAGTCAATAAGTTCTATTGATTATTTATTTTTCTTAATTTCTCGAGTGAAGTTTAAAGTTAGGAGTAAAAATCATGTCTGTAATTAATACAAACGTGAATTCGCTTGTTACGCAAAACGCAATCACAAGAAATGACAAAGCTTTATCTACGGTAATGAATCAATTATCGACAGGTAAACGTATCAATAGTGCGAAGGATGATGCGGCTGGCTTGGCAATTTCTGTGAAAATGACCTCTCAAGTTCGTGGTTTGAACATGGCTGTTCGTCATGCTAATGATGCGATTTCATTGATTCAAACTGCTGAAGGTGCAACCGAAGCTGTAACAGGTATGTTACAACGTATGCGAGAACTTTCCGTGCAAAGTGCAACCGATACGTACAGTGCTGACGATCGCGCTTTGATGCAAAAAGAATTTTCTCAACTACGTGAGGAGATTTCTCGTACTGCTCAATTGACTAACTTCAATGGACAACAACTCCTCAAAGAAGGCTCAGTGTTGACATTTCAAGTGGGCGCAAATAGTGGCGATACGTTGACATACTCCACCACCAATTTGAGTGCTACTGTGACTTTAGGTGGTACCAGTATTGGTGATACAGGTGGTGCTAGTATTTCTACCAGAGATGGAGCAGAAAATGCTATCACAACCATTGATAATGCTTTAGATGAAATCAATGGTGAGCGTGCACGTATGGGTGCGATGATTAATCGTTTGGGATATGCAGGTGATAATCTGACCAACATTTCTCAAAATCTACAAGCTGCTCGTAGCCGTATTGAAGATACTGAATATGCCGCAGCGACACGTGAGTTAGCGCGTACGCAGATCATTCAACAAGCTGGTATGGCCATGCTTTCTCAAGCAAATCAACAACCGCAGTCAGTATTATCGCTGCTCAAATAAATCACAAATCTGCAACTCCCAGCCGCTATCGGTCTTGTACCGGCAGCGGCTTTTTTTTCTTTCTACTTCGTTGTTGTGCTTTTGATAGCGGCATAACACTTCCGTAGGATAGTTGAACGGCCATAGTTTGCCGCATCAACTCACCACGTAGCGCCAACAATCCAGCACTTATCTCGTGAATAGCCGTAAACGTAACTTGGAATACATTTTGCTATGGCAGTAGGGAACACTTACGCCTGCGTTAAGGAAGTAAGCATAAGCACATTAATAGAATTGCGGGGAAGTCAGTGAACGACTTAGTTAAATTAAATTTAGGTTGTGGCGACAAAATTTTGCCAGGTTACGTCAATGTCGATGTGGCCTCAGAGCGTGCGGGTAAACAACCCGATGTCATCTGTGATGTACGTAAGCTAGATAAATTTGATACTGGCCATGCTGACGAAATTCTCGCAGTACATGTGGTTGAGCATTTTTGGCGCTGGGAAGTCGTCGACATATTGAAAGAGTGGGTCAGAGTCTTAAAGCCAGGCGGGAAAATGATTTTGGAATGTCCCAATTTGAAATCTGCTTGCGAAGAATTTTTAAAAGAACCTGATTTGCGATCAGCTGCTGGCCCTGAAGGACAGCGCACGATGTGGGTGTTTTATGGTGACCCACGTTGGAAGGATCCATTAATGGTACATCGCTGGGGCTACACCCCCTTATCACTAGCAAAAATTATGAATGAAGCGGGATTAACGGATTTAAAACAAGAACCGGCCCAATTCAAATTAAAAGAACCACGCGATATGCGTATTACAGGAATAAAAATCTAACCTTACCCAGCTAGTCCTTAAATGAGCAGAGATAAATTGGCATCATATTTATGAATCACTAAGTCTTTTATAGCGCGGTTGTAACTTTGAGAATAACCGTCTGAGTAGGTCGAAGGAGTTAACATGAAACTAAAAATTTTTGTTGGTTGGGATCCACGTGAAGATATCGCTTGGAAAGTCTGTCGACATTCCATTTTGCGTCGCACCAATCCTAATAAGGTATCAATCACACCTTTGATACAGTCGGTATTAAGGGCAGAGGGACTATACCAACGTCCGATTGATACCAAAGCGGCCACAGAATTTAGCCTGACACGATTTTTAACGCCGCATTTAGCGGGTGATAGTGGCTATGCGATCTTTGTAGATTGCGATTTTCTGTTTTTGACAGATATTACTGAAGTGCTTAAGGAAATCGATCCTTCTAAAGCAGTATCTGTCGTTAAGCATGATTATCAACCTTCAGAAACCATGAAAATGGATGGTTGTGTGCAGCATCTTTATCCGCGTAAGAACTGGTCGTCTTTCATTGTCTTTAATTGTGCTCATCCTGCGGTTAGGTTATTGACGCCGGCAGTGGTGAATTCTGCTGATCCAGCTTACTTACATCGATTTGGATGGCTAACGGATTCTCAAATAGGGCGCATAGATAAAGGTTGGAATTATCTCGAAGGATGGTATCCAGCGCAGTATGACAATCTAAAAGCGGTGCATTACACCTTAGGTGGTCCTTGGTTTGAAGATAAACAAGAGTGTGATTTTGCGGAAGAGTGGTTGACTGAATTTTCACAAATGAATGTGCAAAATATTGAGTCTATCGATGTCCTCAAACAACTAGTTTATTAATTCTTATCGCGCTATGGCCTCATCACCTAAAGTTCAATGGCTCATTTCCAGTCGAGACGCTAATTTAGCAAAGCTCGCAGACAGTAATTTAGCTTCTATACGATTGCGCTCAGTTGTTAGTATGCAAGCAGCACTGGATGGAAGGGTGACGTCGACTGCCGATCGTGAAGCAGAGCTTGATACTGAGATATTAGTGGTAGGAAAAGTTGATGCAGTAACTGATATCCATCGTCCTGCACGTTGGCTAAGTTATATGCAACAAGCTAAATCTCAACATTGCAAAATCATACTGGACTATACCGACCACCACATAGACGGTAAACCCGTCATGCGTGATTTCTATCTACAAGCCTTAACTTATGCTGATCATGTCACAACGAGCTCACCACAATTAGCAAAAAATATAGGTGCCACTTGGAAGGGTGGGGTAACAGTGATAGAAGATCCTATCGAAGTCAATTTCGCCTCTCCTAAAATTGAAAGAACACCGCAACTCACTGCCTTGTGGTTTGGGCATGCAAGTAACTTGCAATACTTATTTGATTTTATTAAAAGTGATTGGAGTCTTTCAGAGCCCTTACGTCTGATCGTGATGACGAATTTTTTCGATCAAAAGATTTTTGATCAACAAATGCAAGCTGCACCTAAATATCTAGAGATGGTAGTTGTGCCGTGGTCATTACAGGACATGCAAACAGTAGCTAGCATTTGTGATTTTTGTATTATCCCTGCAGGAATGAATGACGCTAGAAAAAATGGCGTAAGTTCGAATCGCTTATTAACAGCACTTGCATTGGGTTTGCCCACCGCAGCTGATAGAGTCAATTCTTATCTAAGTTTTAGTGAGTTTTTCACAGACATACGCTCCAAAGAGTTGGAGCAGCTCATCAGTCAGCCACATCAATATAGTGAATTAGTCAAAAAAGCGCAGTCAACCATAGTGAAAACGCATACATTAGAAGCGATCGGTCAACAATGGCTAACGCTGTTCACCTCCCAGTCTCAATCTCTATCACTATTAGCATCAGCATAAATCAGCACTTCACTTTAGCGTGTATGAAGTACCTATTACAGGCTAATTTCTTGTTATTCTTTATTAATTTGTTCGTTGATGAAGGCAATAGCTCGATCGCATCCCGTGACTAAGGATGCTAGATATTGGCCTATGATTTGAATGCGATCGGTTTCTTCTTGATCAGAGATATTAAATTTCCTGACAACAGAAAATGATTCTTTACGAACAAACTCTTGAAGGAAAATTTTTCCAGAATTATCAATCGATTGTAAACTGGTCTTAATATCCAAGAGTTTATCTTTATTGCGAGCAGATTTCTTCTGACCTATTGCTTTGTCATTCATTTTTTCTGCTAATAGCACGCCATCTTGTGCGAGTTTTCTAAACGTCGCAATTTCATCTGATAATTCCAAGAGCTTTGCTCGTACGGCGATATGTGAAGTCGGTTCAAAGCGTTGTCTAGCATGATCTAATGGCGCTAGATTGATAACTTCAGACTCTGCATAGTTGCTGCATGCTTGACTAAATGGCATTTGCAACGTGCCATGAATTTTCGCACCACCTTCAGTAGCATTAATGACTTTTTCATTTGGGTAGGCAAGTATAAAATCTTCATACCATTTTCTGTATGAGTCTAATTGACGGTCTACATGAACTCGGTCACCGTAATATCCTTCGATCTCTCTAAAACCATCACCCTTAAGATTTTTAGCTTCATCTAAAGTTTTAGGCCAGAGGTAGCCGCTTGCGTGTGAAGCGCCACCGGTGTAAGCCAGATCTTGACCTATCATGATGAGTGGAGACGCACCCATAAAACGCGCAAAGGAAAATGCATTGGTAGCGACAGAGCCCCCGGTGTGTAATACACCGCGCTCACCTATCATAGTTTTGAAAATTTTCTCATGCAGCGGATTGCCAAATGAAACAATGTGTTTATCTTTTACAGAATGAACGACCTCTGGATTACAACTCGCTGCAGATAAAAACCAAACGTTTTTAGGTGGCTCAGAACCCCAAGAGCAGGGTCTACGAGGATCAATTGCTACTACTACATGTGGTTCTATTCCCGCTGCTTTTAATATAGGCCATGTTTTATCAACTGCGATAATTAGTAGGCGATCTCTAAATTCTTTCAGTGTTGCGATTTGCTTGTTGAGAGAAGGACCTGCTGCAACAATGACTGCTGGTCTATTTTTCCAGCAATCCTTGAATTGATTAATGCCAGGTGAGTAAGCTGCAACATCTAAATTAGCAACGGTATGTTTTAAGAAAAGTTCAGATGAATTAAATGAAGTGGAAAAAGAAGCAACACGTTGATTAATACAAGCACCTAAATGATCGATATAAGATTTCAGAAAATCTTGATACAGCCTCGACATCGGTACAGAAGCAATAATTTTCCAGTGTTTGAGTTTATCCAATCCTAATTCACTATTGGTTTTAATGGCGGCTTTATTGGTATTGGTATCAACGATAAATTTAATGCGCGGATCGGAGAGCACAAAATCTAATGGTCGTGAGGCGAGGGCAATAGCAAAGCAGTCACTGCGTGGTTCTACAATAATAATTCTTGTATCACTATTACAATGCTTACATAGCTCTTCTGCTACATAGCCTAGACCAAAGCCAATGAGAACAACTACATTGATTTCTGGGTCTTGACATTCTTTTTGAATAATTTGTATTGATTCATGAACGGGATCATACAAGCTATGCAAATAAAAATTTCCTATCTTATCGCTAGCGCGTAAAGTTAAATGAGCTTTACGACCGACTTCTAAAACAAGATCAGATGATTCACAGCTTGGTTCAGTAATATGCTCTGAAATATAACGACTCATTTCAGGATGATTTTGCCTTAGTAAGGCAAGATTAGCTGCAAATAATGTCAGATCATCAGGACGCACAATATTCGCCGATTTAGATATGTAACTCACTAATGGAATAGCGGAATCTATCCATTAAGGGTAATAATTCATGATCAACTAAATCAGCTAATAGCATCGTGTCATAGTCTTCCATGACATGGACTAACTCTGTCGTGATCTTGAGCAGCTCTGATCCAAACATGGAAAATGCACTCTCACCATTTTCCAAAATAGTGACATCACCCAAATGATGGGCTGCAGTTGAAAACTGGTGTAGCCAATCTAAACCATCGACTGATGCAGCAAGTGCTTCAAATGCAAGCTTAGGATCATCTCCGCGAAGAACATTTGTCTGGCGCTCCAGAATTGAAGTCGCTGTTTCAATCCATTGAACTGCATAGCTTGCAGCTTCTGCTAGTTCTTCTTTTTGCTCTACTAACGCTTGCACGTCGTTTTTCATTTTTTTATTCCTCCAATTGAGAACGATCGGTTCCCTATAAGCAAAAAGCCTGCCACTAATTAGAGTTAGATGGTGATAAATCTTATAAATGGTCTTCTTGTAATTAAAAAATAGACAAAAGCGGCAGTACCTTGCTGGGAAGGTGGCAAGACTGCGGCAACAGTTAGCCAGAATGCGGCAGAAGCTGAACAGGGTTTGCCGCATGCATGATTAGTAGAAAAATTCATTGCCGCTAGCGGATATGTTTTGCCGATTTGATGCGGCAATTACGGCAATACTTTTCCTAATTGATGTTTAGGCATTGGTCTTGCATAACTGTGTAGACCATGCGCTTAAAAATTAAGCAGCGCATGAATTGTGTAAGCAACATATATATACAGAAGATTTTTTTTAAAAAAAGTACTTGATTATTTTTGCTGGCACAGCGTTTGCTTAATAGGACGTGAGCAAGACGAGTTTCATCCAGCGATTCGTTTTGAACCACCAGCACAGTTAACACAAACAGGAGCATTACTATGTCTACTCTCGCACAAGAACTTATCTCTCAGTCGGCAGCAGGTCGCTTTTTTAATACAAAGCAGATCTCTAAATTTACGCCAGCTGAAATCCGCGTTGCCATTCAATCTTTGGTTGCGGAAGATCGTACTGAGTTGGCTTACGCTTTAGGCGAAGCCGGTTTGGCTCTGTATCCCGTCAATGAAGATATTCTGGTAATCACCAGTTTATTGTCAGTCATGCGTGAAGATTGGTCACATGCAGTTGACCTGCTGACGCAATTGATGGAAATGCAAGGCAATCAAGCTACTGTATTTACTCACGCCATGTTGATCCGCGCTCTGCGTTGTGATCTAGAACTTGCGGCTGCATTAGAAGCTGCGCGCGTTGCACTGACCCATTTCCCAGATCATCCTGAGTTGTTAAAAGAATACGATGCAGTATCAGGTGCTCTTGGCTTACGTGCAGTGGAGCAATAATAAAATGTCTTTATGGCAATCATTTTGTCAGCGGCAGTCAGCTGCCGGAAAACCGACAATTCTTGCCGCCCCAAGTTTGCCGGGGATGTTTTTTAGGCAAATCAAGGCAAAAACCCTTGTTAATCAAGAACTTTTTATCTGGCACGGGTATTGCTTAGGTAATGAACAAAAGGGATTTTCCCTACAGAATTGTAGTACCCGTACAGAATCCGGAAGGAGAAACTGAGTATGTCAGTCATCAACACAAACATAAAGGCGCTGTTCGGCCAGCAGGCTATGAAAGCCACTGATCGAGCGATGTCTTCCGCGATGAACCAGTTGTCTACTGGTAAGCGTGTCAACTCCGCAAAGGACGACGCGGCTGGTATGGCAATCGCGACTCGCATGACGCAACAGATTCGCTCTTTAAATATGGCGATTCGAAATGCTGGCGATGCAACTTCGCTGATACAGACTGCCGAAGGTGGCACCGTCGCTATCAACGATATGATGCAGCGTATGCGCGAACTGGCTATCCAAGCGATTACCGATACTAACTCTAGCGATCAGCGCTCTTATTTAGATCTGGAATTCCAGCAGCTCAAGCAAGAGATAAACCGTACATCGAAGATGGTGCAATGGAATGGCTTCTCCATACTGGACGGCAGTGTCGGTCAGCGTGTGGGCGAGAGACCAGTTTATAAAATCACCTCAACCGGTGAGTATCATCCAACTGTTAATGATGGTAGTGGAAACGCAATGATAAATAACCTGGAAACAGGAGACTTAATCATTAACGGAACCACGATCAATCCTTCGTTAGCAAAAGACGATACTGTATCGCCGAGAACGAATGCAGGTGGTTCAGCTATTGCGATAGCCGCAGCCATTAACCGAGAATCTGCTGCCACTGGTGTAGTAGCGGTTCCTAACCAAAACGTGATGAACGGTGTTCCTGTTGTTAAGGACTCAACAGCGGGCGGATCGACTGGTTTTGCAGTGATCAATGGTTGGAAAACCCCTGAAGTCACTTCAGTAAAAGATAACATTCGTGAATCACGAGCTGCCATGGTTAAAGCGATCAATGAGATCAGCGATAAAACCGGCGTAAAAGCGATAGATACAAATGATAATACCCGCGGTATTACACTAGAAGCGATTGATGGTCGAAATATTGAAGTACAACTCTTTGGTACACAAGGCAATGCTAGCGATCAAAGCTACTTTGGTTTGCGTGCTGGCGTACAAGCGAGTACATATTCATTAGAAGCTAAAGTTGATGGTGACGTTAAACTCACAAGTCAATTAGGTAAAGACATCACACGTGCACGTTTGCCGGTGGGTGACTATACGCAAAATGTAGCCAAAATGATGACGGCATCTCGTCCAATTGCAGACAGTGCTAATGGTATTGTGCCTTTGAACGAGGGTGACTTAAAGATTAATAATGTAGTGATTCCTGCAGCAGCGTCTGTAGATGATCCTTACTCACATTATTCAACCACCAGTACACCTAGTGCCAGTGCGATTGCGATTGCGGCTGCAATTAACTCGAAATCTTCTGAAACAGGTGTGAATGCGAAAGCAATCGGACCAGTGATACAGGGAGCGGGTGATTCAGTTAACGATCCTAGTAGTTTGCCACTACCTTTTGAGTACACCAGCTCACAGTTTTATGTGAATGGTCAGGTAGTCACGATTAACTACGGTGATCAAACAGCGACACCAGTAGAAGATCCTTCGTATTCGCTGGATGGTAATGTCACCAAGATTGCTCTTGAAGTGACCGCTCCTTCGACTTATGCAGCACCAGCAGATCGTGTGAAATTCTTGAAAGATGCGCTCAATCGCGTTTTATCGGATTCTAACGTTGATGTCAGTATGACGACAGGTAATCGTTTGAGTTTCACAACCTCAGACGGACGTAACTTGTCAGTCGGTGTAGTGGATAACGGTGACTCTGCTTATTTAGTTGATCCGAATGAATTGGGTCTAGATGGCATCACAGTCATCACGACTACGAATGTACCGGCAACGGATGAAGCATTACTCAACGGTATACCAACTGCCTATGGACGTGTTGAGATGTCGGCTGTCAGCCCACGTTTTAATGATCCAGCTTTGTATGGTTCTAGCCCAGTATTAGATCCTATTTCTGGAGGTCCTGGTCATCCACCAAATGATCGCTTCAAAGTAGAAACGGGTGCCAATGGTACAACGGGTAATTTTGAAGGCTTAGGCTTTACTGCTGGTACGTTTGGCGGTGAAGTGTCAGATGCTGATGGCAAAATGCTGCCTCCACAAACTGGACGTTTATTCTTCCAGGTAGGATCAAGTGCGAATCAAACCATCACGATCGATCTGGCTGACTTTGGTAAGAATGGTCCTATCACAAGTAAGATTACTGGTGATGTTGACGACAAAGTAAAAACGATTGATATCAAAACCCCAGAGGGAGCCAATGCAGTATTAGGTGCGCTCGATGAGGCGATGGATAAAGTCAATGCAACCCGTGCAACGATGGGTGCTGTGATGAATCGTCTGAACTACGTTACAGACACATTAACCAGTGTATCGATCAATTCGAGTGCTTCACGTAGTCAGATTGAAGATGCAGACTATGCTTATGCAAGTACCGAGTTGGCAAAAACGCAGATCATGCAGCAGGCAGCAACAGCAGTACTCGCGCAGGCGAATACTAGTCAGCAAACCGTGTTGAAGTTGTTACAGGGTTAAACGAGAGCGATAGAGTAAATCACTAGCGTATAGCTTAGCTCCGTAACACTTCACACGATGAAAGCGTGAAAAATTTATGACAGAATATGCCTTAGGGTTATCGTCATGGGAGTTCACGATGAATGAGCAAGATAATCGTCGTCGTATTTTGATTCGGCTGTTGCGAGTTGTCTTAGTTGTTGCTGTACTGTTTTTAGGTTTGATCGGGTTGCATCCCGAACGCTTTTTGCCGCCTGACATGAGCTTTGCAGACTTTTTGCAAGGGTTGCTGGGATCCGCCATATTGGCAGGTGTCTTAGCTGCTGCTGTGTACCGTGCGTGGCATGATGCAAAAGACAAACGGAATAAAAAATGAATTCTTTAAACCAGACTGATACGAACGGCGCGCCAAATTGCTGGCAGTGCCGTTATTTTGCTGTCAGCTGGGATCCTAGCTTTCCATATTCATGCAAGCTAATGGGCTTTAAAAGTCGTATTACCCCAGCTTTGGAAGTTTTGCGCGCCGATGGGCAGCGCTGCCAAGGCTTTATGTCTAAATCACTTCCCCCTGTTACTGCTCAGTCCAAAGAGCGTAATAACTTCGCATGATGCGACAGTTAGTTTTTTTCCTCTTCGTATTTCCCTTACTAGTTCTCAGCACAACTGTACAAGCAGATGTGCAGGTAGCAATGAAAGCGATTGAACGCGGACATTATTCAACAGCACAACGCGCATTACGTAAAGCTGCAGAAAATGGCGATGTATTAGCACAAAATAATCTCGCTTATCTGTTTGAACATGGATTAGGCGTGAATCAAAACTATAACGATGCGGTGCTCTGGTACACCCGAGCAGCCGAAGGTGGTTTGGCGCAAGCGCAATTTAATTTAGCCACCTTGTATCACTACGGCAGAGGCGTATTGAAAAATCAAGCACAAGCGTTGCATTGGTATAGCGCTGCTGCGAATGCGGGTTTACCTGAAGCACAATATATGATGGGTGAATACCAACGCGAAGGATGGGCTGGCAAAAAAGATGGGGCAGTGGCTTTGTCTTGGTATTTAAAAGCCGCAAAAAAAGGTAATCCGGCTGCGCAATTAATGGCGAGTTCACTATTTTTATCTGGCGAGGGCTGGCGTAAAGAGCCGCAAAAAGCTGCTGTGTGGGCGGAATTGGCGCGCATCAATGGCGAACGTCAGGCCACTCTGGTATTGGCACAAGCTGGTAAGCGCATCCCTGCAAAAGATTTAGAAGATGCTTTATTCATGGCGGGAAATTGCTTAAATAGCGGTTATAAATCCTGTCCAGAGTAAATCGGCAGTAAAAATTAACTTTTTAGTATTAAAAAACTGCTCTAGCTGTCAAATTTTCGTCTTGCTTCGTATGGTAAGCCCTGTCGGATAGTCGTTCACCCCCGCCAAAACCCGTATAAAACCTCATATTTCCGGCTGGCACGAGCCTTGCTCTAATGGAATTGTTCATTGGAATAAAGGCATCCAAAGTGACCGCTATAACAGATATCTCGCATCCAGCATTATGGTTGGATCCACAAAGTGCAGTAGGCACACAAGAACGTGAGCAACTC
>JAIXOW010000075.1 GCA_027486615.1 Oxalobacteraceae bacterium
GACTATGTGAGTAGTCCTCCCCGATTTTTTTGACCTCTCAAACCTAGTCTATTACTGGTTCAATCACTTAATTTATTTTTTATTTTGATAAGTCTATAGAAATAAAGTAAAAATTAACGCATCGTAATGTCGTAACACTTCAGATTCAAACGTCATAGTCGATTTTGTTGGTGAGAGCGAAAGCCACCAATAAAACGATGAAAACAACTGCCACATCCACTGCGAACATTATCAAGACAGCAACTGTGAATAAAATCGCCGTTGCGTCACTCAACACCCAATCTGTTTCGGTGGAGATGATGTCGTCTGTGAATGGCGTGTTGGAGCGCAAGAACCTACCATCAGTCAACGCGACAACGGCTGTTCAGAGTACAAAAAAAACCAGCGTCATTACCAATGCAGCGGCTGCCAATGCCCTGACCTTGAATTTAACCAAGTCCACTACACCTGGTTACGACCAAACCGGTAGTGTGAACAGTGCTGATGTCGATACTAATAATAAGCGCCCTAATACCGTTAGCATCACCGTTAAACTCGTTAAGGGTATGACCTATGATTTGAGTTATAAATTCACACGCTTTTCTTCAGGCACACCAACAGCAGCATCTCTGGTTGCAAAAAGTCCAACTGGAAAATCGACTAATGTAAATTTAACGACGCCTAGTTTCACAGCGAGTGAATCTGGTAATTACACCCTAGTTTTTGCAGCTGGTACCGGTGCATGGTTTGATGGAAAATTTGATACCACTGTTAAAGGTAAAGCATTACTACCCCCCACAACTGGTGATGCAAATCTCGATGCACTGTTACAAAGACAAAACGCTTGGTGGCACGATGCAGGCACCGCTCCTGCTGCGGGCACAGTACCAATTACGCCAACCAGTAAGGCCTTAGCGCCTGGCAGTGCTAAAACACAGATGACCTATACCTTTATGACCACAAAACCCGCAACGCTAGATGCGGATTTTCCTAAGTCAGGTCAAGCAAAAAGCTTTTCCCCTTTGACTGATAATCAAAAAGCAGCTGCACTAGCTGCATTCAATTACATCAGTGCCATTACGAATGTGAAATTCACAGAAGACAAAACAGGGAATGGCAATATACAAATGGGTCGTTACGATATGTCAGCCGCAGCTGGTGGACAAGCCGGGATGGAAGGTATTGCTAACTTACCGAACAACTCTGCAGTTGTGGATAAAGCCTTTGTATTTATAAATTCTGCAACACCTAGTGGCTTAGGTGACTCCACTAGTGGTAGCTATGGATGGGCGGCCATGTGGCATGAATTAGGTCATGCTATGGGACTAAAACATCCAGGTAACTATGATGCAGGCGGTAGTAGTGTTAATACGCCATTTCTACCAACTGCCAAAGATAACCATCAGTATTCCATCATGTCTTATAAAGACAATGGCAATACTAAGGGAGCAAATAATCAAAGCTACATGCTGTATGACGTCGCTGCATTACAGTATCTGTACGGTGTTAACGACAAAGGCTCAACTGCAGTCAATGGTGCTTTTAAATTCTCCAATACAGCCCCTACACTGAGTACGATTTATTCGGCTAAAGGAACAGATAAAATTGATCTAACAGGCATTACACGTTCAAGTGTAGTGAATTTAAATGCAGGTACCTTCTCTAGTATTAATCAATTAAAACCTAACAGTACGACCAATACTAGCTATTCAGGTAACAGTAATGTATCTATAGCATTTGGCAGCAAAATTTATAACATTGATTTGAGTACATCAAATACTGCTGACACAGTAATTTTAAATGCCGCTTATAAATCGAATGCATTTAATGCGATTAAAAATTTCCAAGCAGCCGATAAAATTGGTTTAAGTTCTTCAGTCTTTGGAAATCTAACTGCAGACAATATCGATATCGGTGTGGGTCGCACAACGGCGAATACAGCGAAGTCTAAAATTTTAGTCGACAGCACGACGGGGATTATTTATTACGATCCTGATGCAAACGGCAAGGCATCCAAGGCAGTAAAGGTAGCGCAATTCACAAAAGTCGCGAATATGACTATCGCTAAAAGTAATTTCAGCTTTTTATCTTAATGTAGACACAAGTCTATTTTAAGCTTCTGCTTTACGACCCACTAAGTATTTCACACCTGAAGGGCCATAGCGTTCTGTGTGTGGCTTAGCATATCCCAAATGAAAAACATCACCTACTTTAAAAGATAAAGTTTCATCATCCACTTGTAGGACGACAGAACCCTCTAAGATCAGTGCTTTCGCTTCGAAAGGATGCGTGTGCATATCCAGATAACCATCTGCTTCGCGCTCTACGATAACGAGATCTTGAAAACCTTCATCGGTTAATATTTTTTTAAATTGTTCTTGATTCATATTTGCCTCATTTTTAAGCAGATGATTTTTCTAGCATCTTCACTAAACTAGTTAACGCATGGTTCACTGGGGTAGATACTTGATGTAATTGCCCTTGCCTATCTACATAACCATTCAGAAAATCAATTTCACTACGCTTACCACGTGCTAAATCTTGTGCAGTAGAAGAAGTCTGTTCTGCCATTGTGATAGCAATCTGCTTTACATTCGCCCGACAATCTCCAGGCACTACAACACCAGCCGCGCTAGCAACCGCTAAGCATTCCACCACTAATTCTTCCATCATACGTGGCACACCTTCTTGTTGCACCAACCGACCGTAAGGTAACTGGGTAATTGCCGATAACGCATTGTATGCACAATTAACTATCAACTTAGCCCACAACGCACCGATGACATTCTCTGAAACTTGAGTAGGAATGGCAGCTGCTGACAACACACTCGCAATCATTTCACTATCTGAAGAGGATCCAATCACCAACTCTCCGCGACCATTATGTTTGACATGACCATCACCTACCATTTCAGTTGCCACATACACGACTGCAGGAATCACTTGATGTGGCAACACTGAACGAATGAGCTCTGCATTTTCCACACCATTTTGTAAACTCAAGATCACTGCTTTAGCAGATAAATGCGGTTTAGCTTGTGTGGCAGTTATGATAGTGTCTGTCGATTTAACACAAAACAAAATCACATCTGCATCGTGTATCGCTGCTAATTCTGTACTTGCATGTAGTTTGATGTGTTCTTCAAATGTTTGTGTTGTTAATAGCAAACCCTGTTGCTGTATAGCTGACACATGATGAGGACGGCCTATTAAGGTGACTTGATGTCCCGCGCGAGCTAAGATGCCACCAAAGTAACATCCAACTGCACCCGCACCTATCACTGCAAAACGTAAATCTTCTTGATTATTTTTCATCATGAAACAGAATCAACTTACTGATTCGAAGCATCACGCTTATAGCGTTCTTCTAGCTTAGCAGCGCGTAATACATCAGTCGCTTGCGTGATGGGCTCAGCAGTCTGTTGACGACGACGTAAGCTCTTTACTACCATCACAAATACTAAGGCTAATAAAACAAATGGTCCGCCCCACAACACAGCATTCGAAGCTGAAAATGCGGGCTTATAGAGTATGAATTCACCATAGCGCTCTACCATATAGCTACGGATATCTTCATCACTTTTACCCGCTTGGATTTGTTCTAGTGCTTGCTGTTTTAGATCTACTGCCAATCCCGCTGTGGATTCAGCAATACTTTGATTTTGACAAACCAAACAACGCAATTCACTAGAAACACGCTGTAAGCGTTCTATTTCTTCTGGAGTGGGATTCATTTAGTGTTTCCTACGTTGGAAGCAGCTAACAATGGTTCTACATGCTGAGCAATAAATTCATCATCGACTGGGCCTGCATGACGCATTCTCACTTTGCCTTCACTATCAATCACAAAAGTTTCAGGCACGCCATAGACACCATACTCTATACCTACACGTCCGTCTAAATCGACTGCAATGATGTCATACGGATTACCACCATGTTGTTTCAACCAGTTTACGGTATCCGATGTTTTATCTTTATAAGCTAGACCAACCATAGGTAGACGATGTTGCTCAGCTAATTGCATGAGCTTAGGATGTTCAGTCACACAAGCGCCACACCATGAGGCAAATACATTTAATAACCAGACTTTGCCTTGCATACTTTGGCTATTAAATTGTTTTCCATCTAGTGTCGTTAAAACGATCTCGGGTGCAGGTTTACCTACTCGCTTGGATTCGAGCTTACGTGGATCAGATTGCAATCCTTTAGCAAGTAAGACAGCTAAAAATAGCAAACTTACGATGGGCAATATTAAAAATAATTTGCGATTCATACGGCCGCCTGACTCACTGGTTCTTGCGACATAGATTTATCTTTTAACTTCATTTTATTTCTATAGCGTCGATCAAAAATAGACAGCACACCACCGATGGCCATCATGCAACAACCCCACCATATCCAATTAATAAAAGGCTTTGAGTAAATACGTGCAGTCCAAGCTTGCGGCTTGTTACCTTCTGCTGGCAAAGGTTCGCCCATGGATAAATAAATATCACCAAAAAAACCTATATCAATCGCAGCTTCACTCATGACTTGGCCATTTGACATATAACGACGCTTTTCTGGCGTCAACTGAACAGTACTGCCATTAGCATGCTTTAACTCAAACATGCCTTGCCATGCACCATAGTTTTCACCGGTACGCATACGCACACCATCAAAACGCAACATCGCACCATCAAAATTTTCAGTTTGACCCGGACTTAACACGAGATCTTTTTCTACTTCATAGGTCTTAACTAAAGTGACGCCTGCGATAAACACAGCCACACCTAAGTGCGCTAAAACCATCGCCCAATATGACAACCCTAAAGCATACAAACGACTTAATGCGATGCCTTGCTGACGCACGCGCTGCACTACGTGCATCACTGTGGCGCAAGCTAACATCGTTGCAGAGGCTATTCCCAAGGCCATCATGATGCTGCCTTTACCACATAGCAGAATAAAACCTGCCGTGACTACCACTGCTGCAATCAGTGGTAACAGTAAAGGTTTGATTAAAGAAAAAGCAGACGTCGACTTCCATGTACTCCATGGTGACATCGCCATAAACCAAGCAGCTGGTAACAGCAAGGGTGCAAACACGGCTTCAAAATACGGTGGCCCTACTGACATTTTTTCTCCACCAAATGCTTCTACAACCAGTGGATATAAAGTACCGAGTAACACTGCAGCTAAGGAAGCAGCTAGTAATATATTGTTTAGTAATAACAAAGATTCACGCGATACTAACGAGAAGCTGCCACCCATACCCACTTCTCGGGTACGCCAAGCGTATAAAACAAATGCTATTCCTACCACTGCACATAAGAGCGACAAAATCAAAATACCGCGCGTAGGATCGGTTGCAAAAGCATGGACTGAAGTTAATACACCTGAACGCACTAAGAAAGTACCCAACAAGGAAAGTGCAAAGGCAATTAAAGATAACAAGACCGTCCAACTCTTTAATGCATCGCGCTTATCAGTGACAGCTAATGAATGTATTAATGCTGTACCTGCAAGCCAAGGCAAGATGGATGCATTCTCTACTGGATCCCAGAACCACCAACCACCCCAACCTAATTCGGTATAGGCCCACCAACTGCCCAATAAAATACCGACAGTGAGAAATGCCCATGCTGCATTCGCCCATGGACGTGACCAACGCGCCCAAGTTGGATCTAGTCTGCCTTCTAATAAGGCAGCGATGGAAAATGCAAAGGTCACTGCAAAACCGACATAACCCATATAGAGCATGGGTGGATGTATCACCATCACTGGGTCTTGCAATAAAGGATTTAAATCACGTCCTTCTAATGCAGCAGGAAGTAAACGCAAGAAAGGATTAGAACTCGCTAACAATAATCCTATGAATGCAACTTGTAAGATTAAGAGTACAGCCATCACGCGTGCACGAAAACCATGGGCCAGATTAGCTGAACGTAATGCGACTGCTGCAGTCCATCCGGCTAACATTAACACCCACAATAACAAGGAGCCTTCATGTGAACCCCATGATGCAGCGAAGCGATACGCTGTTGGCAACAAGCTATTCGAATTTTCAGCGACATTACGTACTGAAAAATCATTCGCAATAAAACTCCATATCAAAGCACCAAATGATAAAGCGATGAGGAAGAAGTTTAATAAAGCTGTGCCCGTTAAAGCGCGTGACAAATAAGCAGTCGATAAACTCTGACGCGTCAAATGCCAGAAACCTAGTATCGAGCTGACTAATGCAATGGCTAATGCCAGTGCAAGACTCCATTGACCTAATTCAGCGATCATGATTGTGGCTCCAGTGTTAGATTCAATGCACGCTGTCCAGGCTTAACATCTTTGACGATGACGCGTATATCGCCAGCTTGTTTTTGCACACTGCCACCAATTGCAATTCGTGCTTCCACATCAACCAACTTCGCATCGGACAGTTTATTCGCAGGATTCATAGAAAGACTATCATCGAGTTTAAAAGCATACTTAGCTTGTGCAAGCACTTGCGCTAAAGGCACACGCTGCGCTGCTAACGGAGGACCACCACTACTACCTGCTGCACGCGCTAAGATAAACACCACTGCATCTGCAGGTAATTTTCCTTCACGTGCCATCGCAATAATGGCCGGCGCCAAGGTAATCGTGCCAGTAATGGTTTTATTTGCATTGCCGGCTGCATCATTTTTCGCAGACTTTGATGTTGCAGTTTCTGGAGCTACACCCATGCTAGCTAAAATCGCATCCACTCTTTGTTGTTGTTCACTATCGGGAGGCATTAATGCACGCAATCGCTTCCAGTAAGCAATCGCTTCTGCTGTCTGATTGGTTTGCATGGCATAAGTTGCTGCTAATGCCAGTGATTTAGGATGACGAGGATTGACTGCTAAGGCAGCTTTCACCAAACTAATAGGACGTCCAGCTAAGGTGCGTTCAGGACTGGACGCAGCAAGAGAATCTGCTAAGTCCGCCATGGCGTCAGCATCTTTGGGACGAAGTTGGACTAAACGCTCTAATACACGTGCTGCTGCTGCATAATTTTCAAGCACAAAATAAGAGCGTGCTAATAAGGCCATGCCTTCAACATCATTCGGATTTTTTTTCAGTTTTTCTTCTAGCTTGTCTATGCTTTCTTGCAGACTCGCTTGCATTTTCTTCATGTCTTCGCGCTCTGCATTCATCGCTTGTGAAGAGGATGAAAATTGCATCGCATCCGACTCGAGTCGTCCGAAAGTGGCATACAGCGATGCTGCAATCAACACCACGAGCGCCGATAAAATCCACAATGAATTGCGGCTTGGGATGGCCGTGCTATCTTGATGCGCACGCGATAGTGCGGAATCTGCAGTGGCCAACCATTCATTACGCAAAGTGGTGCGAGTTTCTTCACTTAGCAAAGGATCTTGTTCGATTTCACGGCGACGTGCGAGCATGACCTGCCATTCAGGATCGTCATTCTCTGCTTCATTCGTCCCTGATGGTGGAGACTTAGCCCAAAATTTGGCAAGCCAAAAAATCGTAAGCAGCGCTAATAAGAGTGCAACAGCTAAAAAGACCGACATCAAATATCCCGAAAAACAGAGCCCAGACATACCGCACTTGCTCTTCAATTCCAGCAGACAGAAAACTAGCCTAATGACAGGCTAAATCGACCATGCAAGCTAGCGTTGAGGAAGGTATGGAATAGACTGATTTGGATTAAAAAACGAATAAACCACTTAGCCTAAGACAGCCATACATTATATAGATATTGCACCTTGGCATTTGACTCTCCCAGAATCAGCTTAGCTCTGAACAAAAATTAAAACCTTCAGCCAAATAATTTTTCCATTGTTATCAAAATACGGGAAAATCTTCAATTGTGACGGCTTTATCGTCGATCGCGCAAGAATCTCCCCTAAAAATATATCGCCTCTTGGTACAGGCTGACAGGGATTGCTTACCATCTCATAACGTTTGAAAAAAATGGTTCGTACGGATTAAAAGCTACAAGAGTTTGGAGCCTATTAAGGTAACCACAGTACGCAACCACACAACGAAGCAAAAGGCACAAATTCATTTTGCAAAAAAATGGGAGGGCTTACAGCGGTATTTATTTTTATCGCGTTTATTCGCGAGTATTTTTTTCATGCTGTGATAAGCAGAGGCTAATGGGTGACTCTGAGCCTTCTGGACGCAGGCCTCATCCTCTACTACCCCAACCAAAGCACGCACGATGAAACGATGAATGCAACTAAAAAAATACTGTCACCCACATCAACACCGTTGGTGCATATTGATAGCAGCATCCTTCAAATACGCGATCATAAAGTGATGATCGATACTGATCTTGCCGCGCTATACGGTGTACCAACCAAAGCACTCAATCAAGCGATCAAACGTAACGCAAGACGCTTCCCGCAAGATTTTATGTTTCAACTCTCAATAGCAGAGAAACAGGAGGTGGTCACAAATTGTGACCACCTTGCCAAATTGAAGTTTTCTAAAATGCTGCCATTTGCTTTTACCGAGCACGGTGCAATTCAGGCAGCGAATGTGCTGAATTCGGAACAAGCGGTTGAAATGAGCGTGTATGTGGTGCGCGCCTTTGTGCGGCTGCGTGAAGTGATCATCTCCAATAAGGAACTGGCACACCGTTTAGATGAGCTGGAAAACAAGGCTGATTTGATTGAGCTGAAACACGATACCTTTGAACACAATACACGAGTCCAGTTGAAACAAATTTTTGAGGCAATACGGGGATTGATGGCAACACATGAGCCAGAAAAACCGAAAAAACGCGCTATCGGATTTGTTGAGCATGAAGAGAAACCTGCGAAGCCGAAAGCAACAAGCACAGTTAATAAGAAGAGGTAACAATTTTTTCTTGGCCGCTAATTACCTAGATATTGCACCTTGGTATTTGACTCTCGCAGAATCGGCTTACCTCTAAAAAAAATTAAAACCTTGCAGCCAAACGTCATTTCCATTATTATAGAAATATGGAAACCTCTTCAATTGTGACGGCTTTATCGGCGATTGCGCAAGAATCTCGCCTAAAAGTATTTCGCCTCTTAGTTCAGGCAGGCCCCGCAGGCTTGGCAGCCGGAAAGATCGGGGAAATGACCGGCATCCCTCCTTCTTCCTTGTCTTTTCATCTCAAGGAATTAGCCCATGCACGCATGGTCAGCGCTCAACAACAAGGTCGCTTTGTGATGTACAGCGCTAATTTCGAAACCATGAATTCCCTAATTAGCTACCTAACCGAAAATTGCTGTGGCGGTAATCCTTGCAACCCCATTTCCAATTGCTTGCCCGAGTTAGCAAAAAGCAGTGAATAAATTCAACCCAAGATGGCGCACTTACTCGCCAAAATTTTAATCAGGAGTCGTACTCATGACTGACAAGGTTTACAACATTCTCGTCCTTTGCACTGGCAATTCTGCTCGCAGCATCATGGCAGAAGGATTAATTAACACCATGGGGCATGGTCGCTTTAAAGCTTTTAGCGCAGGTAGTCATCCGA
Organism: Oxalobacteraceae bacterium; assembly: GCA_027486615.1. Lineage (GTDB taxonomy): Bacteria > Pseudomonadota > Gammaproteobacteria > Burkholderiales > Burkholderiaceae_D > Pernthalerella. The sequence continues at coordinate 9,461 of JAIXOW010000075.1, forward strand.
ATGGACAAGTCAACCCTTTTGCATTGGAGCGCATAGAGGCTATCGGTTATGACACTGCTGCATGTCGCAGTAAAAGTTGGGATGAATTTGCTCTACCGGATGCACCGAAAATGGATTTTGTTATTACTGTTTGCGATAACGCTGCCGGTGAGGTTTGCCCTATCTGGCCGGGACAACCTATTACAGCGCATTGGGGATTTGAAGACCCTGCGGCTGTGATGGGTGATGATGCAAAAAAGCGGCATGCCTTTGAAAAGGTTTTTCATCAAATTATGAATCGTGTACAACTCTTCGTGAATCTTCCGCTAAAAACTCTCGATGCGAAATCACTTAAACGTGAGATGGATGCGATCGGCCAAACTGATCCTAACTGACCCCTAAAATAAGATGAATATTTTTGAACGTTATTTATCACTATGGGTTGCACTGTGCATTGCTGCCGGTATCGCATTCGGACAATTATTTCCTTCTTTAATTGAAGGCATAGCGCAGATAGAAATTGCAAAGGTAAATTTACCCGTTGGCTTGTTAATTTGGGTCATGATTATCCCCATGTTAATCAAAGTTGACTTCGGCGCTCTGCATCAAGTCAAACAACATTGGCGCGGTATTAGCGTGACACTGTTTATTAATTGGGCAGTCAAACCTTTTTCTATGGCGCTGTTAGGCTGGATATTTATACGTGTTCTATTTGCGCCCTATCTACCAGCTGATCAACTCGATAGTTATATTGCAGGACTCATCTTATTAGCAGCTGCTCCATGTACGGCTATGGTTTTTGTGTGGAGCCGACTCACTAACGGTGATCCGCTGTTCACCTTATCGCAAGTAGCATTAAACGATGTGATTATGATTTTCGCATTCGCACCGTTGGTTGGATTGCTATTAGGTTTATCTTCGATAACGGTACCTTGGGATACCTTATTGATTTCTGTCTTACTCTATATTGTGATACCAGTAGTCTTAGCACAGTGGTGGCGTAAGGCTCTATTAAAAAAAGGTCATGATGCTTTTGAGTTAGCGATGCAACGTATAGGTCCGATTTCGATTGCTGCCTTATTACTCACCTTGATTTTATTATTTGCATTTCAAGGGCAATCAATTTTGCAGCAACCTCTGGTCATTGCTTTATTGGCAGTCCCTATCTTGATACAAGTGATATTCAATGCAAGTCTGGCATATTGGCTGAATAAAAGAGTCGGCGAAAAACATAACATCGCTTGTCCTTCTGCATTAATCGGCGCAAGTAATTTCTTTGAGCTTGCAGTTGCAGCGGCAATTAGTTTATTTGGTTTTCATTCAGGCGCAGCGCTTGCTACTGTGGTTGGCGTTTTAATCGAAGTACCTATCATGCTTGTGGTGGTACGTGCCGTGAATGCGTCGCGCACATGGTATGAACTTGATAGTGAAAATAATTAATTACCTTATAATCATCTCACTGACATAAGAAAAACGCGACCTATGCAAGATCTACCACTTATTCAAGATACAGTTTTCGATATACCTACGTTAGAAAAAATACTCCCTAAGCAGCATTCTACCCATGCACCGCGCATTCTTTTATTGTATGGATCTTTACGTCCACAATCTTATAGCCGTTTATTAGTTTTGGAAGCCGAGAGACTATTACAGGCTATGGGATGTGAGACGCGCGTCTTTAATCCACATGATTTACCTATGGTCGATAGCGTGTCTGCAGATCATCCTAAGGTACAAGAACTCAGAGAATTATCCGCATGGTCTGAAGGTCAGGTCTGGTGTAGTCCTGAACGACATGGCGCTGTCACTGGCGTATTCAAAACACAAATTGATTGGCTACCGCTAGAAATAGGATCGGTTCGACCTACTCAGGGTCGCACACTCGCTGTGATGCAAGTCTGCGGTGGCTCACAATCATTCAATGCTGTGAATAGCTTACGAGTGTTAGGCCGCTGGATGCGTATGATTACCATCCCTAATCAATCTTCCGTTGCGATGGCATATAAAGAATTTGATGAGCAAGGTCGTATGAAACCATCAAGCTATTACGACAGACTCACGGATGTAATAGAAGAGTTAGTGAAATTTACTTATCTCACCAGAGACAGTGCTGAATACTTAACGAGTCGTTATAGCGAACGCAAAGAATCATTCACGCTGCCTAAGATGTAAATTAGGGTGCGCTAGCAGCATCCATTTCTGCAAATACTTTTTGTGCAAGTGCAAAAGCAGAGTTAGCAGCAGGCACGCCGCAATAGATTGCAGTTTGTAATAAAGCTTCTTTAATTTCATCGCGCGACACACTATTATTGGCTGCTGCTTGCAAATGAAGTCTTAATTCTTCTTCTCGATTGAGTGCCACCATCATACAAATAGTCATCAGACTGCGTGTGTGGCGCGGCAAGCCAGGGCGCGTCCAAATCTCACCCCATGCATAGCGTGTAATTAAATCTTGAAATTCTGCATTCCAAGAATTTTTAATTGCTTGTGCACGATCCACATAAGCATCGCCTAATACTTCACGACGTACTGCCATGCCTTTTTCAAAACGTTCTTTATCGTTCATGATGATGGTTCACTAAAGAATTACTCAAAAATTATGATGGATTTTTATTTAACAAAAAATCGACTACCTGTTGGGTAAAGGCTTGTGCCACTTCCCAATTCGAGAGATGGGCTGCGTTTAACTCAACATAACGTGCACCCTGAATTGCACGCGCTATCAATTCACCATGTTCAGGCGGTGTAGATTTATCATGCTTACCTGCTATGACTAAGGTTGGTGCAACGATACGTGATAAAACTGCACGCTGATCCATATCACGCACTGCAGCGCTGTTAGCAACATAGCCCTGAGCTGAAGTATTACTGAGCATGGTTCGAACTCTATCAACTTGCGCTGGAGCATGCGCTAAAAAATCTGCGGTAAACCAACGACCTAATACATCTTCAATAATAGAAGCTACACCTTCTTGTTGCACTTTCTTAATGCGTGTATTCCACATTTCAGGCACACCAATTGCAGCACTGGTATTACATAGAACTAGATGATCAACC
>JAIXOW010000369.1 GCA_027486615.1 Oxalobacteraceae bacterium
TGCGTATGTGTGTTGTGTGTGTAAGTGCGCGCGCGGGTGTGTGTGTGTGTGCATGTGTGAGTGTGTGCTTGTGTAAGTGGATGTGGAGGTGTGGGTGAGTGTAGATGTGCAAGTGTGGGGTGTGGATGTGCATGTGTGCGTGTGTTTGTGTGTCAAATGTGTGTATAAAAATTTTTGCGTTGTATATTTCAAAAAAAAAAGTTATAAATCTGCGTTTCTACTAAAGTCTGAGAAACATACAATGTTTTTCAACCGACAACGTCTAATACAAAATATTACCATGTAGTAATGACAATGAGAAACGCACTGCACAAGTTATCAATCCACCGATAACGTTATGCAACATAAGTTATTAACATCTGCTTGCTAAAACTAAACATGTGTGCACGTGTTTATAATTCGTAGGGTAATATATTTTACAACCCGCAAATAAAATATAACAAGCGAAAATTCAATTCAATTGATTGTTATGGAAGACTCAAAAATTTTTTGTTATGAAATTAAAAAAAAAATAGTTACTCAAATATTGTACAATTTCATTTTAACATTTTAGAACAACGTCAACGCCTTGCTACACCAACTTTTTAATCCTAATTAAAGTCAAAATTGAAAAAAAAATATCACCTATGCCTCAAGATGACCTCAATTTGGCCGCTATGCAATCACCAATTTTATGTTTACATTTTTATTTGCTGCTTCAATTTTGTAAAATCTCCGTTTGTCTAAATATTTATCATTTCTTTACAACAATACCAACGCTGCTTTATTTAAGTAGCTGCTCAAACTTAAGTGTGGCAATTCCAAAGCCTTGCAATACCAGCAATTGCTTTAGCAGCGCGTCTCACGCCTGATGAGAGGGTCTTCGTATGCAGTGCAATCGTTACCGCCGAATAAGCTGCTGCTTTGACCAATTTGGTACATGGCAACGTACTCTTTGACCCAGTTTATGTCGGTGATGATCTGCTACAACTATGAAACCAACTTAAGCAGTGAACGGCAACGCCTCGTCAGAGAAAGAGACAAACACCAACTAAAATTTACTCCAACCAAAAAAAAATTATAGAAGTTATTTGGATGCCTTTACATCGATCTCTTTCTTAGCCAAATCTTTTACGCTTTTGGCGTGAAAATGGCAGCCTTTGACAGAAGTGGGCAAAAAAGGATTTTAGTTATCCAATCCAGATTTAAATGGCTAAGTACGTATTAGCAGCCTAAAATTACAGCACACAAATTTAAGTGTGTCAATTCCAAAGCCTTGCAATAGCAACAATTGCTTTGACCCATTTAGCACATGACCACATACTCTTTGACCCAGTTTATGTCGGTGATGGTCTGCTACAACTATGGAACCAACTTAACCGACATTCAATTCCTCTACATCGATCTCTTTCTGAGCAAAATCCTCAAAAACAAATAAGAAGAAGTTGACGTTAATCTCATCACTGTATTTGCATCCTATTTTGGTATAGCTAAACTGTATTAAAGTTTGTCTTATAATTTGGCCTCTCGACATATGAGGACCAAAACTGTCGGCGCATTCAGATACCTCATCAAAGAAAAGACCTCACCACTAGGCTGCTTTAGGGTCTTCAAAAAGAGGAAGCTACTACAAAAGTAATTAAACAGCTTTTACAAAAAAAAATTAACTATTCTTTTAGAAAAAACTGGCTGTACGTTATTCCATTTAAAAGAGGCCAAAATTTAAGGCCATAAGTTTTCCAAAAACGAGAAAAACAATTACGAGTAAAAAAACGATTCCAGTACAAAATAATTTTCTGCGTTCAAGAAACCGATGATACTCAATTGAAAATTACAAGTAAAACGGATTACTGTAAAAATTACCAACTGTTTTCCTTTGGGAAGGACTTGTGGAACTATTACTGTGAAAATTGAAAACTGCCTTTTGTGGGTTAAAATTACCCCTAGAAAATACACAGTAGCCACTTCAGCAGCGTAAAAATGCAAGGATTGCAACAAGAAGTTTACTAACCAACATAACTTGGTTAAGCAGCAGCTTACTTAACAAATCTCATTTTAAAAATAAGCAAATAAAAAAATATAGAAGTGTTTTACAACAACAACAACACCACAACAGCAACAGCAACAACAATATTTGTAACATACGACACCACATTTTGCAAGTATTTTTCGAGAGTCGCAAAAAGCAGCGTAGAATAGAAAGAAATAAATAAATGCATTTTTGAATTTTTGAAGTTCAGCAGCTTCAGCCCTTTTTGCCCATTTTCCGCGAAATTATCCTCAACGGGGCCCCCAAAATGACTTTCCGAGATAAAATGCTGACAGATCCGATTTTCAAATACACTCACAGCATAGCTAGACAAAGGGTAGCCTCAATTTGTCTGGCATTAGGATGGAATTCGGCCAACTTTTCAGCCATGGAGGTCACTTCCCGTTTCTGGTTCCGTCAATTTTTTGTCTCTCTACGTTATTTTTAGATATAGGAAAAAAACACAAAGTACACCTTTGTAGTAAAAAACATTTAGTTTCCAATCAGGACTCTTAGGACTCTAAATTTTAGGCAAATATAGAATTGCAAAATTGACTGCAAAAAGTCGAAAAAAAAATTTGGAAAGTTTTTTGTTTAGACGCTGCTATAATGTCTAGATTCTAAAAAAACAGCAAAAATGTTCTTGTCAACAGTAATTAAAAAGTTTATATTTAATTTTTGAAGACAACAATGACTACAAAGAAGAAGTATCTGCGACGGAAAACAAATGAAAAGTTCCAAAGTAAAAGGCTTTTATTACAGAAAATGAAATTCACGTAAAAATAGGTCAACAGCAAATCTGCTTGACTACCACACTATGTTACAACCACGTTACAGAGGCCTGCTGCTCATTAGCAGCAATGGATTAGAATGAAACTAAAAATTAAGGTTGAAAAGCAAAGTTTAGTTTCATGCAAAATTTGCCAGTTGTGTATCATGCCGGACTGTGGAACATTGCCGGTCTCTCTTACACCATCGAGCTCAGCTTAGCTCTTTGTTTACAGCTAACAAGGCCAAAATAGCAAGCTTGTTGTTGCCATAAGAAAATCTCAAGCGAATTAGCAAACTTTTTTCCTGTTTAGGAATTTGTGACCAAGATTAACTAATCTCAATCTTTCTCTCTCTGTATACAATTTTTTTTCCCGTTAAAAATAGGAAGTGAAGTAGAAATTGAAAAAACAAAAGTCATTATTTCTGAACCGATAACAACATTTTTACAAGCAACGTAATTAAAACAAATGCAATAAAATAGCGTAGTTTATAAAAAAGACTTACACAGTTCTCACTTTTTTTTAAAAATTTAAAGGTGGATGTCAAGTCAAGCAGCAATGGAAACGGGGATTTGAAACAAATCAATAGGTGTGCATTTACGTTTGACAAGAAAACAAGCTCGAGCAGTTGCTGATGCTCATTATGACTGTTGCATGCAATTGTCCTGGAGTGATATTGATAAAGGTGCTGCTAAAACAAAACATGAGCAGCGTAGTTAAGAATTGTTTTTCTTTCTCCTCACACTAGTCAATTTCAAATAAAAGGATGGCACCTGGATTATATTTGCTCACAAGTCAAAATCCGGTTGTTTTGGCTATCAACAAGAGTGGCACTAATTTTGCCATCTGTGGATCTTCACTGACCAAATTTACTCGCAGAACATTTGGGGAAGCTGTCACGAGAAAGTCGAGAAGGCCTTATTTGATCTCGAAAAAACACAAAAAACCATATCCCAGATGGTCGTTGGTGAAGAGTTTGTAAAAACTGTTTGTATGCAATCAGCCAAAGCCTTACAAATTAATGGCCTGAGTGGAGGAAATTCATTTCAGAGTTTTAATGTCATCTGTAAAATGTAAAAAGGCAATAACGTAGCTGCCTAAACATGGGTTCCTTTGGAATTGGCAGCTAATCAACCCCTCCCCTTTTTAGTTGGATCTGTTAAATGGAGCAAAATGGTTAAAAGCAATAACCTTAAGCAGATCTGTTAAATGGAGCAAAATGGTTGAAAGCAATACCCTTAAGTATAGCAGCGTAGCTAATATGTTTTCAGACGGCAAGCCCATGCTACGTCAAGGTGATACCGGTGATTGGATTGGAACTTCACTACGCTGCTTTGCACCTCTATTTTCTTATTTTTGTCTTTTAGAATCCGACTCCCCAAACTGCGCCCTTATCTTATCATCGCTCCTACTGCCAATCTCTGGTCGGTCATAATGCTACAGAATCTATGCTACAGAATCTGTTACAAAAGAGATTAACCTACAGCCTAAGCCGGCGCCGATTATACAGCAGCGTAAAAACATGAACGTTTGCTACAACAGTTGCAACTTAATTAGCAGTTGCTAAAACTTAAAACATCGTCGCAAGAAATACAGATTACTAACTTGTAGGTTAGTACTACTAGTCAACTTATCCATGACTCTAAATACAGGCATGAACGAGAAGAGACCCCTGTTGAGAGGAGGAAAGGCATGTGTGAATGCACCCTTATCCAAAGCTTTGATGATTTTAACTCTGCAGCAGCGTAGGACAATAGTTATTTTGCTCAGTGTGTTTTTTTCTGCACTAAAGCTGTGGCTGCCACTGTTTCGAGAAGTACAATTACACCACACAGGCCCATTGTAATTTTTGTAATGGTCCAGTGTTACTTTCACGTCAACAAATTCCACAACACTCTAATAACCACCGGAATGATGTGTCTTTCATTGAGAAGGTTGTCACCCATCTTTATGCCAGCCTGGACAATATATATTCACAAATGGAGGGTAAACACAGGGAGTGTGATCAGCATATACAAAGAAAAGCTGAAAAAGATTGTCCTGGAGTCAACATTTATAAAGAGAAGCTGAAAAAGATTGTATTGGACCCAAGATTTGGGTTTTATACCATTCCCAGAGGTTCCAATGAATATGACAAAGAACACCCAAAATTTAGGTTTAAGCGGTTGCTTCCCACAAGAGCGGATGGCTATTTGCGATTCAACCAGACATGATTAAAAGTTTAATCTGCTTTGTGATTTCCATTGACAAAAAAGAAGAAAAAAAGTTAGCAGCGTACATTACATTTGGCGACATTTAATGGAGTTAAAAAAACATATAAATTGTTACTTAATGACAATTAGTTTTGCTTATCAAGTTGCCAACCACCATCAAGCAATACCTCGCAAATGTTTAAATTGATAAATTAAATCAAGCGGAAACTCAAAATTAAAAAAAAATCCATTTATTAGCGTTTTCATGTGGAAAAACAACATTCGGGCAGATGAACCACTCACTTTGTGCAAGTACACTTTAATTCAAAGCCAAGAAAATTTACTGTCCAAAAGCATGGGCATGTGTTGGGACTATGGTCAAGAGCTATGCCTTAAAACATTCGGGCGGATGAAGTGCTCACATGGTCGGAAAAAATTATTTCGTCAAAACTGAGGACGCCATAAGCAGCGTAGTTAAAAGAAAACAGTAAAAGTACATTAGCTGGTCCAATCAAAAACAGCACTTTGTTCAAACAAAAATAAAAACTGAAGGGTATATTGGAATTCCAGAAACACTTATTGTCAGTAGCAGCATCTAATGGCTCTGTTTGATAAAGTAGTTGAGCAACAATATAAAATATGTTGGAGGAAAAAACATATCTTAATATATTTGAGGATAAGGACATTGCAATCTTTGTTTCAGAAGAACAAAAAATGATCATGCATAAGTTTGCGTCTAAAGTGTCTCCTTTTAGACCATTCATTGGAAATCATTGTTGTAAAACAAAGTATCCAGAAACAACAATGGCTGACTATTACAAAGACGTTGTTGTTAATAATCACAAATTAGATAATCTTTCAAATTACCTTTTGGAACAACGAGTAGCAGTAAAACAGGGCTTACTACGCTGCTGAAACTAAGCAGCGTAGCCCGCAGATGCCCACGTGCTGGAAAAGAAGCTGTCAAAGTACAGTTTAAGCCCTAAACCCTAAACCCTAAACCGGATTCTTTGTCTTCCCGTGATTAATCCGGAAACCGGAAACGTTCTCTACATCATTACACAAAAATGTTTCTTGCAAGCATGAAACATGACGTTCTCAACAACAAAGATGAAAACTTCAATGACACAAAAAAACAACTTTTTGAACTTTCATTTCAGTTTTGTATGTAATCTTAATTGTGAATATTTTACAAAGTTCAAATAATTCTGAACCAAACAAAAGTAAGAATTTCTATCTTCGAAAAAAGACGAGAATAGATGTTTTGAACATTGAACTCGGCAACTGAAATACTCTTGGCGTTTAACCATATCTTACTACAACAAAACCAATTAAAAAAACAATTTATAAAAAAATAATGTCAATATTATTTGATCAGGATAATATTGTCATTAATTTTGTTATACAAAAAAATGATAAAGCAGCGTAGTGAATAATAAACTTCAGTTAAATTTCTAGCGTGCCGAATTCTTGTCCAACTAGTCCAAACAATAGTTTTTAAACTGCAATTGTTCTGTAGATCTAAAAGGTTTAGGACACTGCTACAAGAGATAACCTGGAATTGATTTTCAAATAGGAATCAACGTATCACCTGCAATTGTTCTGCAGATCTAACAGGTTTGGGACACTGCTACAAGAGCTTTAACAATATAATGCATATTGAGGAAAAGCTGAGCAAAATTTTTCATCAAATCAGAGATGAAAAGACGTTTGGGTGAAATCTGGAAAATTTAGAATTTCATGAGGGACTTACAGGCAAAGGCTTAGTCAGATTGGAGGATTAACCAAATAGTACTAAATTTATAAATGAAGAAATTATAAACCCTTTTAATAATACTTTAATTTTATTATTATACTTTAATTTTATTAGTATAATTTTTATTTTTATTATACTTTAATTTTATTATTATATTTTTAATTTTTTAATTATTTTAATTTATACAGCAACAGCTACCATAAGAAAGAAGTTTTTTAAAATTTAGGATTCTTATAGAAACAATAAGAGTCTCAAGTGCATCTTAAGACCCTCATTGTTTCCATAAGGATCCTAAATTTTAAAAATTTTGCGTTACTTTTAACAAAAGCAAAAATCTGATTTAGAAACTACCGTACTACATAGCATCTCACTTCAAAACCGGACATCACACATGCCAAGACCAAATTGTTACTCAACTCATTTTGATCGAGTTGAATATTCCATAGGGCTTCAGCAGTGTTTAGACTTTCGTCATTGTCCAGATACTGTTCTAGGTCCAAAAACATGTTGTTCACACGATCTTTGAAAGCGTCGTCCAACATGTTTCTGGGCAAAATTACATGGTGCCATTCGTATTTTTGGTATTCAAGGACGGTCCTAACTTTTTGCCACTCTGCTGCCAAAGATGCCATTTTTGGTACAAAAGTAAGCCTAGCAGCGTAGTTGCCTTACAATGTTGCAGCTGTTGTTGTAATTTTTATTATAAAATTTTTTTTAAATATTTACCTCTTGATTTGCGAATCGAAGACTTAAAGTATTTACCTCTTGATTTGGTAAAGATCGAAGACTAAGTGACTCTACAAGTTTCCCCGGCCTTTTTATATGCAGCCTGTAAGCCTGCGCAAAGCAGTTAAGAAGCTACACTACAGTCGCAGGCGTAACCAACCCGAGTGCCAGCTTTTACAGGCCAAAAATAAATTTAATGGCCAAAAAATAATAATGTTTTTTAAATGTATTTTGGTATATTTATATATAAAGCAATCTTTAAATATATATCAACTTACAAGCAGCATTTTACAAAGTAAAAATTAATATTTTAAAATTAGACAATAGAGCTTACTAAATTTTATTTTTAGACTAATGGCAACCTTGAAATCATTCGTCCAAAAGTGGCCATTCAAATAATGTGTAACGTTTTTAGTTTATATTAAACAGTGCTTTTTTATATATTATTTGGTAACACTAGCTTGAACCCCTCTGGGTGTGACGGTACAATTTTAATTTTACAAAAACATAGTTTAATTTTTTATTTTTTTAGTAATATTTATTTAATAATACAGGTTGACCCCTTATTGCTAAACTATTTGATAGCATTGTTACAATCACAACCCCCCCCCCATAAAAATATTGCTCTAAAAAATCACGTATAATTTGAATGGCCCCGAATGTTTTTGAAAAGTCAAGACCAAAATAATGGGAAAAGTAAATGACATCGAATACGGAAACATTGAAAAATGTTAATATCAAAAACGGTAACATTGAATTTTACTTAAAAAACGGTAACATCAACAGTAAAACGGGGTCCTCCGTGGGTGGGGGGCTTCCTGCTAATGATAATAGGAAATACTATGACACCGTTTTACTGTCGATGTTACCGTTTTAAAGTTAAATTCGATGTTACCGTCAGCATAAACTACGCTGCTCTATGGTTTCGATCCCCATTTTTCAATGTTCCCGTATTCGATGTAACCCCCCTGTACCAAAATAATAACGTCAAAAACGTCCGATGGGGCAAGAGATGGGGGGGGGGAGGGCAAGCGCTTTATCGTGTACTCAAATTTGTGAACAAAATCATACTCAAATTTTCTCTACAAAACAGTCAAACCTGAAATACCATCGTTGTTGTAGCTACAGCGTATGTTTCAACTTGTAAAAAATAAATACTATTACAGCTGTAAATTAAAATAAAACAAACAAAAATATATATTTGAAAGTGGCTTTGTTTGTTATTTTACGCTATTTTTATGTACATTTAACGTATATTTGCTTTTTTAATAAAGCTACAAACAAAAGTAATTTACTGTACGTATAATATTTACAGCATTTCGTAACATGCTGTATCATGTTATAAATTTTAGGATGTTTATGTCTTTCCATGAAATTTGAGGATGTTTTTTCCGTTGTAATACAATACCAAAAATTTGGAACAACTCATCAATTGTAAAATTATTTCTCACCAATTGTGAAATATTGTGAAATTATCTATATCCAATGTAAGAAAAGTAAGAAAAAATAACTATTCAAATCTTTAAAAAAATATTTAAATCTTAATAACGTTAAGATAGCAGCGTAGCTAAAGTTGCGTTATTAAATTTAAGCATGAAAAAAAGACATTTCTTGGTTAAACCAATTGAATTATTTTGATATTATTTATTAATGTGTAAAATTATTATAAGATTTAATCAAAAATTTAAATTAATGAAACAGATTACATTTATTATTTTTAAATTACAAACATAAATAAATTGAAATTGTTTTTTAAGCTTGGGACCGTTCAAATAATATGAAGCAGCGTTCAAATAGTTTACTTTTTTCGGTACCGCTTCTTAAAATGTCACGTATTATTTGGATGGCCCCTTTATTATTTAATATTTTTAGAATGTCAGATTGGTACGTATTATGTTAGGGGTCTTAAACACGCGGCCCGCCAGATTTGTTTTTGCTACCCGCATTATTATTAAAATAGTGTACAATTGAAACATCCTACTGTGTGTCAAGCTTAAAGCCACTTTAAAACATTGTGAATGGATTTAATGAAGAAAAAAACTTATAGTGAAAAAAGAGCGGCTTATGTAAAAAA
>JAIXOW010000201.1 GCA_027486615.1 Oxalobacteraceae bacterium
CAACGGCAAGTACTGCGCATACCCAAGTAGCTGCCACAGGCGTGTTGAGTGTCGGATGAACTTTACGCAGCGTATCTGAGGCGGGTAGTCCGCCGTCGCGGGCGAAGGCATACATCATTCTCGAGCAAGAGGTCAGGCAAGCAAGTCCGCAAAGGAAATTTGCCAAGAAAATACCGATTGATAATCCTGACCGCAAACCGACTGGTAAAGAGGAAAGCAAAGCCTCGAAATATCCCAAGCCCATCTTTACGCCGGCTTCTAGATCGGGCATCACGAGCACGAATGTACAAATTACGATGAAGCCAAAAATACCCGAGTACACCACCGAGGTGATGATACCTTTTGGTACCACGGCGGCAGCGTTGCGTGTCTCCTCTGACGTATGTGCTGAAGCATCAAAGCCTGTGATGGTGTAAATCGTCAGCAGCAAGCCGGATAAGAATGGCATCAGGAACCCACCATACTCAGGCCATGGACTGCCTTCTTTTCCGGTGAAATTGGTAAAGGTGAACAGTTTGTTGAAGTCTAGCGGAACCGGAGAGTAAATTAGCAAAGATACCGTCAGAATAATGGAGAGAACCAGAATCAGATACCCAGAGAAATCAGTCAGTAGTGTGGTTAGCTTGGGGAATCGGACGATGAGCACGGCCTGTATTGCGGTCATTATTGCCAGAAAGCCTACCTGCTCAGCGTAGCCGAGTGATGCCGGATCAATGCCGAGCATTGGTGCAATCGACGTTTTAAAAAAAACATCATAAACGCCCATATTCACAGAGGCGACGACAAAAACTAGACCCAGAAGATTGAACCATGCGGTTATCCAGCCATAGGCACGGCCACCCAGAATCGAGCTCCAGTGATAAAGACCACCAGCTGTAGGGAAAGAGGATGAGATCTGTGCCATGGAGAGCGCGACTATGCCCGCGAACAGCGCGCCGAGCGGCCATCCAATACCAATCGAGATACCACCACCAGCGCCGAGCGCTTGCGGGAAAGCGGTAATGCCGCCGGCGAGAATGCAAATAATTGAAAACGAGATCGCGAAGTTCGAAAACGCGCTCATATGTCGATGTAGCTCTTGTTCGTAGCCCATCTTTTTCAACATAGCGGCATCGTCTATTTCTTGTGAATTTGGGCGCTGTTCCATGAGGGGTTCCTGATTAAATATTTAGATTAAAGATTGTAAAATCGAAAAATATAAGAACAAAGAGTAGATTACTTTATAGCAAATAACAAGCCAGTAAATCGAGGATAATCAGCGCGTAATATTCGCAACAAAAGTGCACGCCGCACTAAGTTGGAGCTGATTATTTCAATTGCATTTTATAGTGTCCATCAGATGCATTACTTTGAAGCGAATATTCTTACTGACGCTGCCGCTATCTGGATAATATCTAGGATAATTTTTTGCTGGAGCCATACATCATGAATCACTTTTCGCACACCATCGGGACTCGAACCTATGGCTTTCGAGATCTGAAAGACCTGATGGCGAAAGCCACGCCGGCACGCTCCGGCGACTACCTTGCAGGTGTAGCGGCTAGCAGCGCAGAGGAACGAGTAGCAGCTCAAATGACGCTCGCCGCATTACCACTGGGCATATTTTTGCAGGAAGTCGTCATCCCCTATGAAAGTGATGAAGTTACGCGATTGATTATCGATAGTCATGATGCGCAGGCGTTCGAGCCGGTACGTCATATGACCGTCGGCGATTTTCGCGATTGGTTATTGTCGGACCAAGCAGATGAGACCTCACTTACAGCGCTAGCGCCTGGCATTACACCAGAGATGGCTGCTGCAGTATCAAAAATCATGCGTGTGCAAGACCTGATTCTCGTGGCAAAGAAATGCCGCGTCGTTACCCGCTTCCGCAATACCATTGGCTTGCCCAATCGGTTAGCTACCCGCCTGCAACCAAACCACCCAACCGATGACGCTACCGGTATCGCTGCCAGTATGGTGGATGGTTTGTTATATGGCGCAGGTGATGCAGTCATCGGTATCAATCCGGCGACTGATAACGTACAACAAGTGATGCGAATCGTTCATATGCTGGATGAAGTGATTCGCCACTACGAAATTCCTACTCAATCTTGTGTGCTGACTCATGTCACCAATACGATCGAAGCCATTGAGCGCGGTGCACCGGTCGATCTTGTATTTCAGTCGATTGCCGGTAGCGAAGCTGCCAATCGTAGCTTCGGTATTGATCTCAAATTGTTGGGCGAAGCGCACGAGGCTGCACTCTCACTTGGTCGCGGTACCGTAGGCAATAATGTGATGTATTTCGAGACTGGGCAGGGCAGTGCGCTGTCTGCAAACGCTCACCATGGCGTCGACCAACAGACTTGCGAAGCGCGGGCATATGCTGTGGCTAGAAAATACAAGCCTTTACTCATTAACACGGTGGTTGGCTTTATTGGACCCGAGTATCTCTATGATGGGAAGCAAATTGTGCGTGCCGGACTAGAAGACCATTTCTGCGGTAAGTTACTTGGCTTGCCGATGGGCTGTGATGTTTGCTACACCAATCATGCAGAGGCCGATCAAAACGATATGGATGTACTCCTGACCTTATTGGCCACTGCCGGATGTAACTTCATCATGGGTGTGCCTGGATCAGACGATATTATGCTCAACTACCAGACCACTTCATTCCATGATGCGCTTTACGCTCGCCGCTTACTTGGACTCAAGCATGCCCCCGAGTTTGAGGATTGGCTTCAGAAAATGAAGATATTCCGCGATACTGAAAAAGTCGAACTCACAGATAGCCTGCCACCGCCATTCGCCAACGCTCTGCTACGAATGGCCTGAAAAATCTCTGTATATAAACTTCATCATGAACAAGCGCAGCAATACCGTCGTTACCAACCCTTGGGGCATGCTTAAGCAGTTCACCTCAGGGCGCATTGCGCTCGGGCGCACTGGCATTAGCTTACCAACCACACCTCAGCTAGAGTTTCAGCTCGCTCATGCGCGAGCGCGAGATGCTGTTCACCACGAATTAAACGTAGACATAGTTCAGCAAGGGGTAATGGGATTGCAATTTGTCGAACAGTGTATTGTCGTCGAAAGTTCAGCGGGTAATCGCGCTACTTACTTGCAGCGGCCCGATCTAGGCCGAAAGCTTTCATCTGCGTCGCAACAGCAATTGCAATTGTTTGCCTCCCAAAATAAACAAGCTAGTTCGTATGATCTGGCTTTCGTGATTGTTGATGGATTATCAGCACTTGCTGTAGAGACTAATGCCATACCCTTTTTGCAAGCAGTAACGGAGCGACTAGGAAGCGAAAGGCTTAGTTTGGCACCCGTCACCATTGTGCGTCAGGGACGAGTGGCAGTCGGGGATGAAATTGGTGAACTACTTGGCGCGAAACTGGTAGTCGTTATGATTGGCGAGCGACCCGGACTAAGCTCACCCGACAGCATGGGTCTCTACATGACATGGGGGCCGCGTGTAGGTCTCACCGATGAAAGCCGTAATTGTATTTCCAACGTTCGACCCGCCGGACTCTCTTACGAAGAAGCCTCCTACAAGCTGCACTACCTTATTAGCGAAGCCTTGCGTCGTGAATTAACTGGGGTGAAGTTAAAAGATGAAACGCCTGCCTCACAATTGGAGGGGCGGCTGTCGAATTTTTTGATAGGTACTTGAAGCGAATACTCTCATCAAAAAATCCATAACCGAGAAAAACTCAATCTAGCAAATGTAATAGGAAATAGAAGTATTTAGCTTCGATACCATTATGAGAAAGTCTACAGTCATCGAACAGCTAATTGCTCATCATGTAATCGATCTTATGCTGAACCACTAACTTCACGCCAAGAGATTTACAGATACGCGAAAAGGTATTGAAACGCTGCTACGAATCAGCACGCAGAGCTTTAAAGTGCCTCAGGACCAATACCAGTTTCTTCAGCAATTTGTGCAATACCACGAACGCTTGCGACGATTCCGAGTGCGTGAGCGTGCTCTCCTGGATCGCCTTCATCAATGACTAAGGATAGATAAGCAGCGATTTCGGCATCATCTTTTAGATGTTCGGCAGGATCAAAGTTAGGTAGGTCTGCGACCTTAATTTTTTTATTCATTACTTACTCATCAATCGTTCTAGATTAGTGAGTTAAGCAGTATTTTAATAGACGTGTAATTTGGCACGGCAGTGTCTTAGCGATCAATTCTCATCATTAAAGAACGTCGTTCGCACACTTGCTAGGAATGCCGCTGCTTGTTCGATAGCCCATGCAGCATCTCCCAGTGAAATCGCGTCGCCTTTGTAGTCTGCAATGATTCGCAAATCTTCGACTTTGTTCAGTGCTTTCCCAAGCTCGATATCGATGAGGCCAGGCTTTACCAGTTGAAGGCTGAAGTTGGATATCAATCCACTATGCGTTTTGATCGTGAGTACTTCATCGGATTCTTGAAATACCATTAAGGCAGCACGTGCAGCATCAAACATTGCATAGTAGGCTCGGTTGCACTATCCATCGCATCGCCAGACTGAAGCAGCAGCCGTGACGATGAAAGTGCTGTGGCAGCTTTATTAAGTAGAGCTTCCGCGTTCAAAGGCGAATCCCCTCGCGAGCAATGTTCTGCAGAAGGTGTGGATTTGAGTAGCTCTCAGGGTGCTCCCATTCAGTCTGCCAGATCGGCAAGGGCTGTATGCGAATTCCAGTCTCAAGCAGTACCTCGTAGGCAAGGTCGTCCATCTCAAATTTAGTTAAGATAAATTTTTCTGGAAACCCATTGAGTAATACAGCGACATCTGCATCGCTCTCAGCATGATTAGAGTGCCGCGCACGACTGCCAAAAAGTATGGCACTAGAGAAATCACTACGCTGAGATATTTTTTGGACAAAAGCCTGCAGCGCAGCCATAGTGGCTGCGTCATTTATTGGAGCTTGTTTTAGTGTGTCCATGGCTTGCTCAGGTAGTACTCGAAAAAATTTACTTAATAAAGAATATTGTGAGGTAAAGCGTAAAAGCCCGCAAACTTTCATTTGCGGGCTTTCGTATTCTTTGGATTAGCGACTTGGACTCGAACCAGTGACCTGCGTATTAACAAATACCTTTCAGATTCACTAATACGCCAAGTTACTCGAGATTACACACATATTCAAGATCAATAAAAGCAAATGCACTTGACGGGTCATGTTGAGTCGGACTTGATGAGATTTCAGATGTAATTTCATAAACTCATATGAAGCGGGTCAGTCGTTTTACGATCGATCATCAAGCGTTCAGCAAGCGCTTAACAAATTTATAGAGTATGTAACTGGTTAAAGATCGGACTTCACACTAAAGGGCGATAAGAAAATCTGCAGATCGCAAAGTTTGCTCAAGAGATTAGTGCGGGAAGAGATAATTAGCGATGAGGCTAGATCCAGTTTTCTGTTTGAAGCGCTGGTACGCGTTCAAATTCCCTGAGATTGTTCGTTACAAGCACAAGTCCTTCACTGCGGGCATGGGCGGCAATATGCAGATCATTGACGCCGATAGTCTGCCCTTGTGATTCAAGCGCGGCACGTATAGATCCATAATGCTGTGCAGCCTTAGAAGAGTAGGGCAGCACTTCAAGACGGCTGGTGAAGTCGTCGATGACACGAAGGTTGTCTGCCATGTGTTTGCTCTTCTCCGCTCCGTGGCAGAGTTCAGCAAGTGTGATGCTGGAGATGGCCATCCTACCGGTGTGCTGATTGAAGATATGCAACACTTCTGGTGGGCGGCGCTTGATCACGTAGATGACGATGTTCGTATCTAGCAGATAGCGAATCATTCTAAGGATTCCCGTTCGGATTGCTCCTGACTCGCACGCTCCTGCAGGAAATCCTCGCTGACTTTGGGGCCGCCAAGAAAGAAGCTGTCCCAACTGCTATCAACCGGCGAAATGATGCGATCGTTACCGACAGCACGTACCTGCACCCGCTTGACGTTCTCGGGTAGTCGCAATTCGGAGGGGAGGCGAACAGCTTGGGTACGGTTGTTAATGAAGACTGTGGAAATGGTCATTCTGACCTCCGGATGATTGGTGTATATGGCGTCAGTATATGGCACTTTTGCGAACGGTTCAAGTCTTCCACTCCAAGCATAATCATGGCGATTTTCTTCCTAATCCGGTCTACCTTGCCTCGACTCGTTCTATCTCAGGATGGTAATGCTGCGTGTCGCGATGCTGATAAAGCTCGAATAAATGGCTTTTGTCTATAAATCAAATATGGATCAGCACGAGATGATTTTCACCAACCGAAGTGGATGAATATTTGAAATAAAGTTGTTTGAAAATCTGAAATTTATTGCTGTTACTTGTTTAAGTTATGCGATAAAACCAATGAACAAAATGCAAAAAGCCCGCAAACTTTCATTTGCGGGCTTTCGTATCCTTTGGCTCCCCGACCTGGACTCGAACCAGGGACCTGCGGATTAACAGCTACACAAGCGCCTTAAAATACTATTAAAATCAATGACTTATAGTAAAAATATGATTTTGTGTAATAAACTGTGTAATTGAATAAAAGTTGCATAATGCAACTTTTCGGTGATTTGGTCCAAATTTGGGTTGCGGCTGAGCTTATTGAATCAGGGTTTTTAGCAAGTATTCGATTGGTCAACCCAAAGCATGCGCTAATTAGTTTTTGTATGTATCTTTTGCTGCCTTGACCAACTGGTATAGAGCAGGTAAGTCATTACATACTGTTTTCCAAACCATTTCAAAATCAATCTTGTCGTAGCCATGAGATAGTCGATTACGCATTGCGTACATGACTTGCCACGGGACTTCTGCATGCAAAGTCGCAAAACTTGGATCTACTCGCTGAATGTTATTGGCTGCCTCACCAATCACTTCTATGTTTCTAACTACTGCATCTTGCAGTAATTCGCTCTGTAAAAAGACAAATTCATCTACGTCAGTCACATGACGTTCAATGCGTTTAATAGCGGAAAGTATGTGCTCCAAGTAGTCAGGTATGCGCATGAGCTTATTCATACTGGAACGGCCTCTGCCAAGACAATATCCCTAAAGCTGTCAGGTAGTGAGTTAGGGGTCAGAACATCCACTTTTACGCCCAGAATAGCTTCGAGTTCGACTTGAATTTTTGCTACATCCATCAGTGATGTTTTTGAAGTTGGATCAATCAATATGTCGAGATCACTTCCTTCGTGATCATCGCCGTGAGCCACTGAGCCAAATACTCGGGCATTTAATGCGTTATGGCGTTCCACCACAGACCTGACGGCGGCACGTTTAGTCTGCAGGGCGGTGGATGGCTTCATATAGATCCCAAAATTCAAATACTACTTTATTATAAAAGCGAAAGTACTTAAAACGCTACCTACTTAAAACGAACTCCTGCCTTTAGATAAACGAACTTTAGTTTCTAACCAAACCTGTGAGTATGTGAGCGTGTAAATGTAGATGCGCATGGACGCTGATTGCTGCCTAAGTGTCAGCCATTTGGTGTTTGTCAGAACAATCACATGGCAAGCTCTTTGTCAGTTAGGTTCGTACAGTGACCCGCTACCAGTTTAAGACCACAAGAAAAGAGATGACTACTTAATAAATCATTGCTTTGATTAGGCATGTTTCTCTATTAATTATGACGCATTATTAGATCTATCTAATAGATTCAGTAGCGTATTTGTGGTTTGCGAGA
>JAIXOW010000089.1 GCA_027486615.1 Oxalobacteraceae bacterium
CTCAACTCAAATAGTATTTGAGTAAATTTAAATTTAATTTGGAAAAAAAGCCATGGCAGATCAGGATCAGGATCAAGCTCAGCCTCAGGCTCAGGCTCAAGCACAGGATAGAAGACACAAAGGCGTCTTCTGGGACCTTGGATTGGCAGTTAAAGAAAGTGATCCAACAGACCCAACTGGCAAAAAGATGAGGGCAGTTTGCAAATGTCTTAATGACAAGGACAATCCGGATTCGTTTTGCAATAAACAAATAGGTAATTACTTGTGATTTCCGTAATATTCGAATTTCTAGTAATATTATTTGTTATTTTTTGTTTTATTCGAATGTTAGATAATAATACTTGTTAATTTCGTATAATTCAAATTTTAAATGTTATTTTTGTATTTCAGCCTTAACTGGGAGTTCCACATCAAGCCTGAGACACCACATCAGGTCAAAGCATCCCAGGGATTGGGCCAAGGTGCTTGAAGCTGAGAAAGCCAAAGCTGAACAGGATGCAGCCAATAAAGCTGAAGCCAAGAAGCTCCAGGAGGACATGGAAGGAGACCCTGAAGAAGAAGAGGAAGATCTCACTCCAGGTACTCCAGTTACTCCAGTTGCCAGTACCAGTAAGAAAAGACCTGCCCAAGATGATGCCGAGACTCCTAAAAGACCTGCCAAAGTTACCAGAATCAGTCCTAGGAGAAGTATGTTCACCAAGGTTGTCAAGCACAACATCAAGGACAAGAAACAGCTCCAGTTTGACCTAAGGTTTGCCAGATACATGGTTGGAACTAACCTGTCCATGGCACATGCTGCCAATATTGAGACCTTGGAGTTCTTTGAGGAGTTCTTACCAATTTACCACATCAAAAACCCATCGACTTTCACCAGGTACTATTCCGGATTGTTTGCGTTATTACGAATTCAACATAATATTACCGCACATATTTGTATTACTACGATTAATACGTAAAATTTTTGCAATTTCCGCATTTCACAAGTATTTCATATTTTTTTAGAAACAAAGTGCCACTTCTGTACGCCAATTGCAAGGCAGCTGTTGACAAGGAGCTGGCTATCCAACTGCCACAATGCAAAGGTGTGTCCTTCACAGCAGACTACTGGACCTCCAGGAGTTGTGACCCTTACCTGGGGATGACTCTTCACTTCATCACTCCAGAGTTTGAGATGAAGAAACTGATGGTGGCTTGCAAGAGTGCTGAAGGCAGGCATACTGGCCAAAATATTGCCAATCACATTGACAAGGTATATATTTCCGAGATTTACGTATTAAACCGAATATTGCAAATAATTATGTTAAAAATTTGTACTTAACCGAAACTTGCAAATTTTATATGATAAATTTGATTGCAGATTATTGGGGCTATCCCAGGCCTCAGAGGATCCACCACCCGATTTTGTGTGACCGATAACGCCGCCAACATGTTGAAAGCAGTTCCGGATCTCACAAAGAAAATTGACATAGGACTCGGGTGTTTCGACCATCTCCTGAACTTGGCTGTAAGAGCCGCCAATGCCGGAGTCGAAGAAATTGCCGAGGCAATTCAGGTAATTAACGTTTAATACGTAATTTGCAAATAATACTTGTTATTTCCGTAAAAAAGCAAATATAACGTGATATTTTCGTTATTTTCGTTTTAGGAATGCCGTTCTTTGTGTGCAAGAGTCCACAAGACCCCTCATGATCAACAAAGGCTTAGGAGAGAGTGCATGAATCTCAGAAATGACTCCAATGAGGTGGACTGTGAATACAGGAAGCTCATCACTGATGTGGAGACCAGATGGAACTCAACCATGTTCCTGTTGAAGTCTGTTCACCAGATGAAGCCTGCATTGCAAAGCATCCAAGAGGAAACCTATGAAGAAATTGATAAGACTGATCCCAAATTGAAGCAGATGATCCCAAGCCAAGAGACCTTTGACATCATTGAGCAGATCCTTCCATTGTTGGAGAAGTGTGCTACACTGTCAGAACTGCTGTCTGGTGATTTGAAGCCTACAATGCATCTGGTAATTACCGTGTTATTTGTTGTTTTACGATTATAACGTAATAGTTACTTCAATTTCCGTACTTTTTCGAATTTAACATACAATTTTGAGTGCTTTTTGTAACTTTTCAAATTTAACATACAATTACATGTCTATTTCGTATCTTTCAGGTTATTCCATTCCTCAACAACATGGACATCTACCTGTCAAAGTTCAAGTTGAACCCAAAAGAAAAGTGGGCCCAAATCTATGCTAAGGTCCTTCTGACTGAACTAATCAAGAGATTTCCCAGTGCACCAGAGGCAACTGGAGCTGGTCCAGCTGGAGGAGGTGGAAGATACATGCTAGGATCTGCCACGGATTTGTATGTCTGTGGCTTGTTTGTCCATCCCTTCTACAGAGGAAACCTTCTGAAGTCAGTGTCGAACTCGTTCTTCCTCCAAAGGTACAAATTTAACACACAATTACCGCAATTTACGTATAAGTACAAATTATAAGTGCAATTTCCGTAAATTTCGTATACGTACAAATTATAAGCGTCATTTTCGTAATTTACGTATACGTACAAATTTTTAGTGCTTTTTTGCTTTATTTCAGTCTTGAAAGATTCATTGAGCTCAATGAAGAGGCTCCACCAAGCTCACCACCCCCTGTCCTGGATGAGGCAATGATTGAAGATGAGTTTGGGGGGGATGATGACTTCTTTGCTGGGTCAGAAATCCAATCCCAAGGTCTCAGAGGTCAAGATACCAACCCAAGTCAAGGTCTTCTAGGTCTGGATGGTCCAGTGACACCACTCAAGGTTGAACTGGAAACTTTCTTCAAGTTGCCAAACCTACCAACCAGCAATGTGGACATCCTTGCCTGGTGGAAGACACAAGAACCAGTCTTGCCACTTCTGGGAGAAATTGCCAGGAAGTATTTGTGTGTCACAGCTTCCTCTGCTTCAGCTGAAAGGCTGTTCTCTGCTTCTGGCAATGTGGTTACAAAGCTCAGAAGCTCCTTGGCCCCAGAGAACCTGGAACTCATTGTCTACCTGCATGAAAACATAAGGAAGGTCAAAATGACCTATGATAGTGAGTTGTTGAAAGCTCCAGCTGGCCAAGCACCTGCCCAAGTCCAACTTGATTGATTGATTGTTTGCATTGTTTTATTACCATATCAAGTCATTTAAAGTCATTCCAATTACTTCCAATTACCATATCAAGTCATTTTAAAGTCAAAACCAAAGAAAAAGAAAAGTTTATGTGTATTTCAGAATAAATTTATTTTAAAACTTTCGTCAATTCCTTTATTATACAAATAGTACGTAGTATTTTCGTACGTTACGTAATTTACCAAATAACACGTACTTTTTCCGGATTTTAGATTTCAATTCGATTATTTCCGTATTAATTTTAGTACATTCGAGTACCGGATTTTGTACCGTACTTCTTCCGCGAAATTACCGGATGTACGGAAATACCGGATTTCTTCCGGATTAAATTCGAATTTGGAAAAAAATCCGTTCCGTCTTTCGCGAAATCGGAAAATCCGGAAAAAAAATACTTTCGCATTGCCTTAATTTAAATGTCACTTTTTAAAGCGATTCGATTCTTACTTTTTTAATTACTTCCATGCCTCAATTTCTGACATTTCTAAGCTCCAATTCAATGTTTTTGAACTAGAGGAAGGGCAAGTGTGAAATTGTTTAAAAGCAGATAAAACCCATTTTGAAATTTGCGCAACTACTTTTTCACAAATTATATATTTTAAATGTAGCGAAAAGCATTTATTTGTGGTCTAATCCAAGGTCTAATCACTCTAATGCAGTGTTTCTCAACCTCTCTAGAGTCTCGGCACCCTCTCTTAGTTTTTCAACAATTTGGCAGCACCCCTACCTGCAATTCACTGGTAAATACCAGTC
>JAIXOW010000255.1 GCA_027486615.1 Oxalobacteraceae bacterium
CCTTTGTGATTCACTTAGCGTACAACTTTTATCCGTACAATTTGATCCTAGGGTCTCGGTACAACGAACGGCCAAATGCCTGGATTAAATTAGTAAGAACCCTTCTTATCTTGATACAAAGTTCATGTTATGGAAAGAAAAGACTACTAATTGAAAGAAAAGACTACTAATTAAAAGAAAAGTAGTAAAATAAAAAGCAAAAATACTTACTTAGTAGAGGTGTTGTTCCAAGTGGAGAGTGGAAATTTGGGATCTTGAGTGTAAAACGTTGGAAGGCAGAATGAATTTAATTACACATTTTCCCTCAAACGTAAAGAAAATCAGAGGAAGGTATTTGCCTGATCTCTAGATTTCTCTTTTGGATCAAGTAACCTGGTTTGCATAAAAGAATATGGATGAGATTACACCCCCTCCCTTTTTATTTCCATAAGGATAGGTTTTTTAGGTTTCAAACCGTGGATTTGAGACTAGTTATATCAATTAAATCAGCACAAAAATTTAGAAGATTATAGAGAAAAGACTTTAAATACACGTAACATTTCAAGTTAATCTGTTAAAACAACCCTGGAATTGAAGTAGAAAGATGTTTTCCGTCAACTCAGACTTGACATAATGGGCGTGGGTTCGATTCCATTACAAAGTTTGATTACACTGGAAAATTGGACTAAAAACATTTCAATACCAAATAGAAAACCCAAAAGTGAATTATCCTGCTGTTCCTGTCTGTTTGTACAGCAATGCAATTCCAGTTATTTATGAACTGAAGCTTTCATCCAATTAAATATATTTCGCTGCAAAAAAATAAGGATAACAAACTTGAAAT
This sequence comes from Oxalobacteraceae bacterium, assembly GCA_027486615.1. Lineage (GTDB taxonomy): Bacteria > Pseudomonadota > Gammaproteobacteria > Burkholderiales > Burkholderiaceae_D > Pernthalerella. Next base: position 824 of record JAIXOW010000255.1, read on the forward strand.
TTTTTTTCACGCATCCCAAAAGCAAAATTCAAGAGCCAATTCCATTTAAAGCAACGTTTAAGTATTCAGCTATATTTATGAATGTTGAGGAGGATTGGGATACTTGGAACATGGATTGGCCTTTTTTGCAACTTGGGCCCACAAAACAACTATTCTCTAAATTTGACTTGGAAGTGACTAAATAAATTCTAATTGACATGGCAATCTGGCAGAAATTATGATCATGCGGCAATTTGGCCGGACTTTTGTGTTTACTTTTTACCAAACCGGATAAAACGAAAAAAACCTCAAAAATTGCTTGTGCTTCCTTTTAACAAAGACGTGCTTCAAACTACTTTATCGACAAAAAAATCATTTTGAAAGGTAAAACATTCTTTTTAATCTCTGTTTTTCTTAAATTTTTACATTTTCAACCATTTACGTGTCACCTAGGTAATTTTGGTTGGTGTTAAAAACGTCATAAAGACTAATGTCATTAAATATACCTAAGATATTTTGACTGAATAATCAGACGTTTTTATTTCACATTTTCCAATAGATTACAACCCCTGAGGTTTTCAAAATGTTTTCGAATACAATTACAACCCCTGAGGTTGAGCCCTCGACTTTTCCCGCAAACGAGGAAGGCCAGAACAATTCTGGCAACATCAATCAGACCATCTTGGCAACTTCTGCCGTTTGCTACGGGGTCTACATGGTCGACTGCTACGTCGTAAAGTTGTACAGGATCTTGAAGAAGTGGGAATTGAGCTTGACAGACGAGCAAAAAGGTAATTTTATTTCAATGCAATATGCAATTTTGATATTTTAGGAGGCTTGTCATGTCAATTCTTTAACTCTTTCAACTTAGACGGAGAAGTAAGCATTGTTTTGAAAAGACATGACTTAAAACGTTGTGAGTTGCGACAATCGTTTTTAACGTGCGTTTACTTAGAAAAGAGTTTTAAGAAAGCTACTACAATTATGTTTTCTTTTAAGTCGCAACATTAAACGGTTTTCGTAAAAAATAAAGCAAAACATGGTATTTTTATTTTGCAAAAATAGGCTAAAATTAGAAGTTTATTATGATGATTGATCACTCAAAAATGTTTTCAGATCGAAAATGGATAAAGTGCGTTATGTTCGGGAAGTGGGCAATCCGGATGTTGTCACCTCAGCTTAACGCTCAGGCCGATTCAATTGACTTCCAGATTCTTCAAAATCTCATCATCCAAAGAATGGCCGAGAACCAGGCCTTTTCCATTGACTTCCAAATTCTTCAAAATCTAATTCTCCAAAGAATGGCCGAGCGTGGAGATATTTCTCCAATTAATCCAGATGCTAATCAACAGCAACCTCAACATCAGCCACCCCGAGGAGAAGTTCAACAACGTCAGCGGCAACCTTCTCAACAACCTCAGGCAAGGACTGGCCTGGCTGCTATCAATTTATGGGACACTACTAGCCTCCCATCAATCCCACAAGTTACGATTCATCACACAGGTAATCAAATTTGTAGAGATAGAAATATTTTTCATTTTTGCAAAATGGCGTAAAACTAAACTTGTTAGAATTTTAATTTGTTTGTTTAAAAAGCCTAAGTACTTCATTTTGAGAGAATGTCAAAGGACCCCTCCGTTGTGCACATACAGAGTTTGTGAAGGGGGTCATTTTTGGCAATGTGAGTAGTATCGATTTTGGTTTCAGCATTTAATCAATAAGACTTTCTCAACTATGCTGTGTAGTGTTTACAAGAATTGTGACAAAATTAGAAGCTGCTTGGCTAAAACTAAATTA
>JAIXOW010000209.1 GCA_027486615.1 Oxalobacteraceae bacterium
AGAAATATTTTAGTGCTTTTTCAAAAAAATTGTGCAATTACACAGCCATATACTTAAAAGAAATTTGTTAATTTTCAAATTATTTTTGTTTTTATGTTTTTATCCTTTTCTTTTTGTTATTTCTATACCACATTCATACAATCATTCTAATCTAATTTTTGATCATTCCGTAAAAGTGCAAGTTCGGAATGTTCGCAGGTGCATCTAGTATGGCTTTCTAAATCCACACATACTTCATTTGCATTTGCACATTGTTTGTATGACTACCTATCTTCTGAATGTGTGCGCCATCCTTGGTGGGTAGACTTCTGCCCCCAAGGAGGGTGCAGACGGTATTGGTTGGTTTGGATCAATGCTACTCATGCTTATGGCAGGGTGCAACGGGCATAAGGCAATTGATGATGCCGAAGGAGCCCTTGGTTGGATTTGGTGCATTGAGGCTGCACTGGCAGGCCTAGATGGATTTTTAGATTGTCTGGATTGCCTAGATGAACAACGACTATTTGGTTTTGACTGAGACTGATGTTTGTACAGTCTTTTCATTTCTTTTAGCTGGAGTCTGACATCCGTTTCATCCTCAGAGCTGTCCGAACTCGAACTGCTTGAGGAGGAACTGGATGACGAGCTGGAGCTGGAAGAATCAGATTTTGATTCTTTCTTTTGCTTTTTAGATTTCTTTTTGTTCTTTTTCTTATTTTTCTTTTTGTCTTTGCAACTTTTGCAATCATTACACGTGACCACATATCTGATCAAAGCCCATAATTTATTGAAAATCCAGTAATTGCAACAAACAAATTTCATTATTGTTGGGATCAATGTTGGAAAACAACGTGAAATTGCGGCTAAGATGCAGGCGAATACCCCAAAGGATGCTAAAATTGCAGTTAAAATTAGGATGTTATATGGTGTTGCAAAGAAAGCTGTCATTTGGTCTACTGTTGACATTAAGTATGTTGTGTTTAGCTGAGGTGGTGCAGTTACTCCAATTTGGTCTGCATCCACAGGCACATCCAAGATTTCATCATATTTTTGTGGCATTAATATCAACTCATTGGTTCCAACCTTTTCACGTATTTCGCATTGGGTGTTAAAGTAAACGGGGAATGTTGTATACGTTTTTGAAAGCTTCAGCACCTCATTGCAGTAAATCCTCACTTCAATTGGCTTTGTTGAACTAATGGCTGCCGTCATCTCTAAGCATTGGACCTGATACACTAATGGTCGAGTCGGAGGGTCTAGCAGCGGGCAGTGCATGATGTCAGTTGAATTGACTGATGATATCAATGCTTTTCCACATTTGAGTGCATCGTTGGCATGTAGCTTGGTGGCGCGTGGCATGTGGAACCCTTTGCATGTTTTCTGATGATCTTGGTTGGCTTCTTGGCATCCATATGGATGTGGTTGTTGTTGAAGCGCCCTGAATTGTTTTTTCGTTTGGACGATGTATGTGACATCAACGATGATTGGTGTTGGTTGGTGTTCTGGCACCAGACTGATAAGTGGTTTGACCATGTATATGCTGACAAGGTCATCTTCGTCCATGCCTTCGGCAAGGACTTGGGCTGTCATCAGGGAAGGTGGTGTTCCTTCTTCTTGACCCTCTTGTCGAACCATGTGCAGAGGTCGTACTGTCATTGAGTTGGATGATTGCGTAGACAACCCTCGTACTGCCATGTGCTCTTTTATGTTCAAGTCTTTAGCCGGAAGTGTAAGAAGTCCTTTCTTGGGGTGCAAATTTAGGATTTTCTTAAAGAATTTGGCCATTGCCTTGAAATTGTCGATGTACGTGAAAAAATCAGAACCGTCACTGGGTGAAGAATTCTCCCAGTTCTCTTTGTATTGATATTTGTTAAAGAATGAAATCATGTTTTTAAGTTGGGGTGGTGCCTGCAGTACAACCTTTTGGACTGCTGCTTGAGCTTGAGTTCTAGCTTCCACTGGAATTTTTGAAATAAGTTGCATTGCTGATTCCTTCCACGTAGGTATGGAACGGATTGAGTTTACAATTATTTTTACTGCTTTCAACCATTTATTTCTAGATGAACTTTGCAAGTCCCAATAGTTGTTTGGTTTGAGACACAGTCCAGTGACTGGTGTAGTTGCAATTGAAGCTAGTGTGTTTTCCCCTGGGTATTCGATCTGCCCATCGCCCCTTATTTGTGCATATGCGGATTTCAAATGGATTAATTTTGCTTCAGGTGATGTGGGTGCATCTAAAACAGAACCTTTGCCTGAAACTAAGTAACTCTTATCCGGGTAAGCTTTGAATGGGGTGCTCCCAATTGCCAGATTTGTCAGAATTGATGTTAATTTGCTTTTAGTTTCAGGTTCAAATTCGAGGACTTTGCCTCCTTTCATTTTGCAGAGGTTTGCAAAATTTGGATTAGGACCTGTGACCTTGATCAGATTGTAATCAGGTGTAAATGGGATCAGTAGTTCAGGTTCAGTTTCTTTTAATTTTTCTTCTGAACTGTAACTTTGTTCAGCTATCATTTTAAAGGCGTTGCTTGCTGACTCAACTGATTCCATTTCACTGATCATGTTTGAAAGATCAATGCCAATTGTTTGGTTGATTTGCTGTGTCAAGTGAAATTCATCTATTTTCGTTAGAATTGCATAGTAGGCACAGATGTCATTTTCTCTCTCTTCAGCTTGACTTGATTTCGTCAGAGCTGCTATCAACAATATGCAAATGTAAATGAAGTATCTAAGCAGGAGGGTCATTTTGAATTTTTACTTGTCAAATTGCTATGCATCAACCAGGATGTTAGCCTTGACTTTGAAATTTTACTTTAAGTTGTTAATTAATTGACCCTTATGATTTGAAAATATGATCTTTATGAAAAGATATATTCAAGAATCCTGCCTACAAGTGCACCTGCAACCATCCCTGTTGTGAAGGTTTCTGAGTTTGACAACTGGCTGGTCCACTGGGATTCGAAGTTGTCTTCACTTGGTGATGACGGATCCTGTATTCCTAGGTTGAGTAGTGATTTCCTCCCAAGGCCATGTCTTAGTTTCCACTCAAGAATTTCTTTGTCTTCTTCGTATTTTTGTGGGTTGGATTCGTCCTGCTCGGGTTCT
>JAIXOW010000114.1 GCA_027486615.1 Oxalobacteraceae bacterium
CTTTCATGCGGTTGTAGTTCATTAAGCCGCGACGTTCCATTTCTTTATATGAGGCGCAGTTGGCTTCAATTTCACTCAGACTAGGTTGTTGAGCGTGCGCGCATTCATGAAAATAAACAAAATCCCAAATCGCTGGTGTGCCCTTAGACGTTCTTTTATGGGCTTCAGCATCAATAATAATGGTGGGCCAATTCTCAGCATTTAATCGCATCACTGCTACGGCTCTCCCTAATTCAGGATTGCGACCTTCAGGGCTTTGATAGGTATTCCAGATTTCTGTGGCCACACCGGAGAACTCAGGGCGGGTAAAACGGCATTCGACAGTATCACCATTTGATAAGACAAAGGCGTAGACCGGCAAACTGCACAAGGCTATCAGGCATGCCGCGAGTGATTTTTTCAAAAGCTGAAACAAGCTATTCATATGGGACCCTAGATTGAATGCGGCTAAGCTTCGTGCGTCTTCGATTAAAAGCGCACACCTTGATGAATTATGCCTGTAATGAAATAAAAAAAACCCGCCACTAGGGCGGGTTTTTAAAGAGACATCGTGCAGAGACGATTATTTTTCTAACTTGAACACCATGATAGTGCCGCCTTGAGGGACGCTAGTGACACTACCGTCTAGCGCATCGACGCCCGATTGCATACGCTGCGCATCGATTCCCCAGCCAGCTTGAACCGCAATGTACTGCACGCCGTTCACTTCATAGGATGATGGGACAGCAGTCACGCCTGATGGCATGTTGTACTGCCAGAGTACCTTACCGTTAGTGGCATCAAATGCGCGGAAAATGCGGTCGTTGGTACCACCTGTGAACAGCAAATTACCGCCTGTGGTGAGTAGAGGTGCCCAGATTGCGCGGTCAAACTTGTGAACCCATGCCATTTTGCCGGTGTTCAGATCCCATGCTTGCAGCTCGCCGATGGTGCTTGGTTTCTTACCGTTTTCATAGCGAAGGCTACCGAGTACGCCATCAATCGGATAACCAATATACAAGTCTCCTTTTTTATAGGTGATCTCGTCAGCTTTTGGCAGTTCAGAGCATAAATGGTTGTTTGCAGGAATATAGAACAGTTTGGTTTTTGGATTCCATGCCTCTGGAGGCCAATCCTTACCACCCCATAGGGATGGGCAGAATGTCACAGCTTTACCCATGCCTGGACGCTTGCTGTCATCGTAGCTTGGGCGACCAGTTTTCTTATCGATACCAGTGAAAACGTCGTTGTGGACATAAGGTAAGCCGTTTACAAAATCGATCTTACCGTTGGTTTTACGATCCAACATCCACAGATAGCCGTTACGACCAGCATGCACTGCACCACGAACTTTGCGACCGTTGATTTCGGTATCCATCAACACAGGAGCGCTGACTTCATCCCAATCCCATGCATCATTGTGATGATACTGATGATGTCCTTTGATCGTGCCGTTATCAACATCAAGTGCAACTACTGAAGTACTGTAGAGGTTGTCGCCAGCACGACCTTCGGTCGGCCATGGAGCAGGATTACCTGTGCCCCAGTAAGCGATGTTATTCGCTGCGTCGTAAGTACCGGTAATCCAGACACTTGCGCCACCATTTTTGTACGCATTGGGAGGCCAAGTGTCGGCACCTGGATCGCCAGGGCCGGCGGTGGTGAAGGTACGCCAAGCTTCTTTACCGGTAGTAGCATCAAATGCAGCAACAAAGCCGCGCACGCCAGTTTCGCCACCTGATGAACCAACTAGAATTTTGCCTTTAGCAGCAAGTGGAGCAAGGGTAATGTAGGACAAAGCCTTGACATCACCGACCACTGCATCCCATACGACTTTGCCAGTAACTGCATCGAGTGCGATCAAGTGCGAATCAACCGTAGCAACATAGACTTTGTCATCATACAGAGCCACACCACGGTTGGTGTTGTGCAGCATCAGCAAATCGGCAGGGATATCTTTTTTGTAGCGCCAGATTTCCTGACCAGTTGCTGCGTTGAGTGCGATAACTTGCGCATTCGGTGTCGTCACATACATGTAGCCGTTGTTAACGATAGGAGGAGCTTGATGGCCCTCTGTAACTCCAGTCGCTGATGACCACGCAAGGGTCAGCTTCTTAACGTTTTTGTTGTTGATTTTTTCCAGCGCACTGTAGCCCCAGCCGCTGTAATTACCGCGATACATCAACCAGTTATTTGGCTCAGGATTTTGCAATCTTGCATCGGTAACTGGTGCATAAGGACCCAGTTTATCCCCAGCATGAGCCATTACGGCTGCGACGCTTAATAGCGCTAGCGTCAATTTTTTTAATTTGTGACTCATTACATTATCTCCTCTAAGGGGGTGGTTAATTGAAGCGTTTCTTATTCACCTTGCTTCACAGGTTTTGCAGCTATAGCTAGAAATTCTCCATCCAAGATCAGGGGAATTGCTGGCAATGGGTTAGGAGCCGGACCGCTAACAACTTTTGCTCCATCGAATAAATTAAATTTAGATGCATGGCAGTAGCATGCAAGAACACTTTCTTTTGACATCCAGGTTTTGAC
>JAIXOW010000160.1 GCA_027486615.1 Oxalobacteraceae bacterium
ATTCTGGAGCCGCAGTTGACTGCGCATTCGGTAAATCCAACTTCACTGCATGCGTGAACAGCGGTGCAGTGATGATGAAAATGACGAGTAATACCAACATCACATCCACCATGGGAGTGACATTGATTTCAGCCATAGGAGCCTGATTATTATTTTCGTTGAATCCGCCGAATGCCATGATGAGTTTCCAATAATTAGCTGGATTTACGGTTAGTACTAACCCGTGCACCGGTTGTTAAATGCGCATGTAAGTCATGGGCAAAGGCATCGAGTTCAGCGAGTGTAATGCGATTGACACGGGTAAAAGCGTTGTAACCCAGTACAGCAGGAATCGCGACCACTAAACCGATCGCAGTCATGATTAATGCTTCGCCCACTGGTCCAGCAACTTTATCGATTTGTATCGTCCCTGCTGATGAAACAGCAACCAGAGCATGATAAATCCCCCACACGGTACCGAATAAACCAATAAAAGGCGCAGTAGATCCAACCGAAGCCAATAGCGTTAAGCCATTTTCTAAGCGCGATGAAACGCGATTAATTTGCTGTCGTAATGTACGTGTGATCAGTTCACCGGGATCAACGGCAGCATTCAAAGAACCCGCTTTTACATTCACGGCTTCCACTGCATGCGAAGCTAGGGGAGAGTAAATCTGTTCTGTATCGGCATGGGACAGAGCGGCAATCGCATCCGGCATGCTAGGCGCATCCCAAAAATGTTCTACAGCGGCGGCACTGCTGCGAATGCGCCATGAAGCCCAAGCTTTAGAAATAATGTAATACCAACTAATGATAGACATCAGTAGCAGTATGTAAGCCACAGAATGGGAGATAGCATCGCCTTGTGCCCAGTAATGCGCAAAGCCTAAGTTGTTATTCACAGTGTCGTTCATGCTGGTTCGCTTAATTAGAAGAACTTTGGAGTTTAAAGGGAATAGGGACTTGATACCACTCATCAGTCGCTTTGCCATCAATTTTGGCAGGATTAAAGCGCCATGTTTTTACAGCGTCGATTGCGGCTTGATCGAGTCGGGGATAATTACTAGATGATTTTACTTCTACTTCTCCAGCACTGCCGTCCGCTTTGACTAGTACTCGCAATACCACTGTCCCTTGCTCGCCTAGTCGCTTAGACATATTCGGATAAATGGGCTTTTGATTACTCGCGCTGTAACTCGCAGGGATAGAAACATCAGTTTTACTCGGTGCTGTTACTACAGGCGCAGGTGAGGGTGGCGCAGGAGCAGGAGGCGCTTCAACACGGGTAGGCGCAGGTGGAGTCGGCGCAGTCGGTGCTGAAACCGGTGCAACAGGAGTAGCTTGCGCCACCTCAGTTGGAGTACTAACTTTACTAGGACTAGGCTGCGGCTGTGGTGTTGGAGCGGGCGCAGCTACTGGTTGTGGGCGGGGTGGTACTGGAATCGGTTTTGCTACTGGTTGTTCTATCGTTTTAGGCGTGGGTTGTGATTGCATCAATTCCACTAACACCGGTGGTGCCTCAGGTGGTGTGATGGTGTGTTCCATTAAACCGAGCATGAACAGGAAAGCCAGTATTACATGAAGTAATACGGTGGCTGAGATAGAAGCACCTGAACGCAATGAAATCATGATGGAGATAAAACCTTAAGCGAGGACAGCGAGATGGTTCAACGTAAACCAAGTACGTCTTGCATATCGAACAAACCTGAGGTTTTACTTTGCAAAAAACGTGCAGCACGTAAGCTGCCATGCGCGTAAGTGACGCGGCTAGAAGATTTATGTGTGATTTCTATACGCTCGCCTATGCCAGCAAATAAGACGGTATGGTCACCCACAATATCACCGCCACGAATTGTGGCAAAACCGATAGAAGAAGGATCACGTTCACCAGTCACACCTTCGCGTGCAAAGACGCCGTCTTTTTTCAAATCGCGTCCAAGTGCATCAGCGATCACTTCGCCCATCTTTAATGCAGTACCTGAAGGCGCATCGACTTTATGTCTATGATGAGCTTCTATGATTTCTATGTCATAGCCATGCGAAAAACTTTTTGCTGCCAGTTCCAATAATTTCATCGTCACATTCACGCCCACACTCATGTTGGGAGCAAACACAATCGCAGTTTTTTTTGCAGCAGCTTCAATAGCGGCTTTGCCTGCATCATCAAAACCTGTGGTGCCGATGATCATTTTGATGCCATGCTCAGCGCAATAAGCAAGATGATGTAAGGTGCCTTCAGGACGCGTGAAGTCGATCAAAAATTCTGACTGCGCTAAGCCTTTATTTAAATCGGATTCGATTAAGACACCACCAGGCTGTCCCAGAAAAGCAGCAGCGTCTGTTCCCACACTGGGCGATGTAGCTACATCGAGTGCACCAGTAAGAGTAGTTTCTGGATCATGGACGATAGCTTCAATCAGCATACGTCCCATACGGCCGGAGGCACCGGCTACCGCAATTTTCATCGCATTCATCGCTGACTTAGTAGAGGAGATTTATTATTTTTTCGGAGCAGCGATACGCATCAGATAGTCTTTTTCGGTAGGTAATTCACCACCTTCGAATTTCGCGACTTTGTCATTTTCAAAAAACACTACGACACGACTTGCTGTGAGTTGACCATCACCATTTTTTAAACGGAAAGGATAGTCCCATCTATTTTGATGAAAATTATCGATTAAGAGTGGAGTGCCAAGAAGAAAACGTACTTGATCTTTAGTCATGCCGTTCTTTAATTGCGCCACCATTTCTTGGGTAATGAAATTTCCCTGCTGAATATCAGGTCGGTAAATTGGAACGAAACCAAACAATTTTTCATTCTTAACCACTTGCACCACGCCACCAGCAGGGCTAACTTTTTCGGAGTTCGCACTTTCTTTAGCAAAGGGATTGCGCAGGGCGCAGGCATTTAAGGCGAGGCTAGCGATAAGCGCGAGCAAAATCGTAGAACGACGCGAAATAAGTGAAAGTTGAATGGATTGCATGAGCAAGGCGACCTGAAGAGGAATTGAGCGCAGTGGCTAAACGCTATATGATAAGGCAGATCTTATTCTACCGAGCAAAATCATGTCTCTCAATCCTGCAGAATTAAAAGCCAGCGGCCTTAAAGCAACCTTACCAAGACTGAAAATTCTGGAAATTTTCCAGGGAAGTAGCGTACGTCATCTATCGGCAGAAGATGTGTACAAAATGCTATTAACTGAAAATCTCGATGTTGGATTGGCAACTGTTTACAGAGTGCTAACACAATTTGAGCAAGCTGGACTACTTAGCCGCAATCATTTTGAAACTGGTAAAGCGGTGTTTGAGCTCAACCAAGGCACTCATCATGATCATCTAGTGTGTTTGGATTGTGGTCGAGTAGAAGAGTTTTTTGATGAAGAAATTGAAAAACGTCAGCATCAAATTGCCAAAGATCACGGATTTAATTTATCAGAACATGCTTTGGCGCTGTATGGTTCATGTACTAAAACAGCTTGCCCACATCGCGAAAGCTAATGCGCTTTCCTGTTTTATTAAGTATGGGATAGCGCGTTAGAGAGCAATCTTGCAGTGATATCCACAATCGGAATCACTCTTTCATACGCCATACGAGTCGGACCAATCACACCTAATGTGCCTACGATTTTGCCGTTGACTTCATAGGGTGCAGTCACCACACTCATTTCTTCCACGGGCAAGATTTGTGATTCGCCACCAATAAAAATCTGTACACCAGTCGCTTTGTTAGAGATATCTAATAGAGCAGCAAGACCGGATTTTTGTTCAAAGACATCGAATAATTTTCTCAGTGAAGTCATGTTGGCAGATAAATCCGAGACTGCGAGTAAATTACGCTCACCGGAAATCACCACCTCATCACTATGCTCAGTCATCGCATCACTGCCTGCTTCCACTGCGGCTTGCATGAGGGTAGTCATGCTATCGCGTAACTGACGCAATTCTTCTTGCACTTTCATTCTGACTTCTTGAAAAGAGCGACCAGCATAATGTTGATTGATGTAGTTGGCAGCTTGTGTCAATTGACTCGGTGTGTAGTCCGTGTCTGTGAGTAGCAAACGATTTTGTACTTCACCATTCGGCGCAACAATCACTAATAAAATACGTTTTTCAGAGAGACGTAGAAATTCAATTTGCTGAAAAGCAGATTCACGTTTCGGTGCTAACACTACCCCTGCAAATTGCGACAGTGAAGACAAAACTTGCGCTGCATTTGAAATAATTTTTTGACTAGAAGCTGCGCCATGATGTTGCAGTCGTGATTCAACAGAGGCTTGATCAATTGATTCAACGGTCAATAAGGTGTCGACAAAAATGCGATAGCCACGTGGTGTAGGTACTCGACCAGCAGAAGTATGGGGACTGGAGACAAAACCCATTTCTTCTAGATCCGACATGATGTTGCGGATCGTTGCAGGAGAGAGATCTAAACCAGAAATTTTCGAAAGCGCACGTGATCCCACAGGCTGACCGTCAGCGATGTAACGTTCCACCAGGGCTTTGAGTAAAGTTTGTGCGCGTATATCGAGTTGCATACTGTGTATTCTAACGAGCGACGTCACTTAGCGCCAGTCGCATCATGAATACTTGCTTAAGTTGTTAGCCAGCCTACTAAATCATGCAAGTTAGTGAACGTTACATCGGGTTGTATATGTCCGAGTTCTGAGGGGGCTTGTTGATTTTGTCGATTTAGCCAAATACCAGTCAGACCTGCTTTTTGCGCACCCTCTACATCTAAGCGTAAATCATCGCCCACATAGGCAACGTGTGCCGGTTCTAGTTGAAGTAACGCACAGGCTTGTTGAAAAACATACGGGTCGGGCTTGGCTTTGCCTATTTGATGGGCAGCTAGCGAAATCTCAAAATGATGTGCCAGACCGATAGCCTCTAAATCTGCTGCGCCATTGGTTAATGATCCCAGTTTTACTAGCTTAGCCAAACGCGGCAAACAGTGTGCGACATCATCAAAGATTTGTACTTGATTTCTAGCCTGATTAAAAACTTGCATAGCCGTTGTCACTAAGGCGGGATCCTCGCCGCAACGTAAAAAGGTATCTAATAAAGCTTGATACCGGAGTGCTTGTAAATCGATTGCCAGTTCTGGACGTGCTTGAATGAGTTGTATGCGCTGCTGTCGCATCATATCAATGGAATAACTAGCGGCGACGCGAGGTGCATGTGTTGCTATCCACGTAAATAAAACTTGTTCAGCTTGGACAATCACGGGCGTAATCGGCCATAAGGTGTCGTCTAAATCAAATAATAGAGCGCGTATGCTGTGCTGATGGTTGGACTTCATGTTTGTAGCGGATTCTCAAAAATATTTTTCCAATTATGTTCTAATCGTGCCCATGTCACACACCAAAGCCACTAGTCACTTTCAAACCGTCGCCATCATAGGCAAGCACGGTGCTTCCGGTATTCATGAAACTTTGCTGGAGCTGGCGGATTTTCTGCAATCTATAGGACGTACTGTCATTGTTGAATCAAATACTGCGAAAGAACTTACAGATCAGCGTCTAACCAGCTTTGATTTAGAGGAAATCTGTAGGCGCGCTGATCTGGCAATTGTGGTGGGGGGCGACGGCACCATGCTAGGCATTGCGCGTCAGCTGGCTTCATTCAAGGTGCCGTTAATTGGCGTCAATCTTGGTCGTTTAGGTTTTATGACCGACATACCAAAAGAACGCATGCTGCCTTTGCTACAAGATATTTTTGAAGGACAGTTGGCATCTGAAAAACGTAGTCTGTTAGAGGGTGTGATTTTGCGCGGCGAGCAGACGATTTTTAAGGCGCTCGCATTTAATGACATCGTGGTGTCGCGCACTGCAGCTGCGGGCATGGTGGAGTTGCGGGTCGAAGTAGATGGACATTTCATGTACAACCAACGTTCCGATGGTCTGATACTGTCCACGCCGACTGGATCAACCGCTTATGCACTCTCAGCTGGTGGGCCGATTTTGCATCCTGAGCTTGATGGCATTGTGTTGGTGCCGATTGCGCCGCATTCTTTATCGAATCGACCTATCGTCTTGTCTGGTAGTTGCGAGATTGTGATTCAGTTAGCGAGTGGCTATGAGGGAAGTATAAATTTTGACATGCAATCCATTACTAATTTACAGCAACATGACAGAGTGATTGTGCGTCGATCAGAGCACGCTATTACTTTTCTTCATCCAGTCGGATGGAGTTACTACGATACCCTACGCGAAAAACTGCATTGGAACGAATACCCATCTGTGCTTGGTCAGTTAAAATAGCTGATATTCCCTGCATTGCACAGGCCACCTGTGGAGTCTGCCTTCAACGGACCTGCAACTTGCTTAAATCCATATAAATTTTTTTCGTCCTCATGCTAAGAACCTTAGTCATTCGAGATTTTGTCATTGTTGATGCGATCGAACTAGAGTTGTCCTCTGGTTTTTCTGTGTTTACGGGAGAAACTGGCGCGGGAAAATCTATATTAATCGATGCCTTAACCTTAGCTTTAGGTGGACGAGCGGATGGTAGCGTGGTGCGTGAAGGTGCACTTAAGGCTGATATCAGCGCTGAATTTGATTTGCAAGTAGGTTCAAGTATTTACGCTTGGTTAGAAGAGCAAGCATTCAATACTGAAGATCAAATGGTGATGTTGCGTCGTGTCGTCGATGTAGGTGGTCGCTCCAAAGCTTTTATTAATGGTGGTGCAGCCACCATTACGCAATTGCGCGACTTAGGTGAATTACTAGTTGATATACACGGACAACATGCCCATCAGTCTTTACTAAAAACTGATGCACAACGACTTTTACTAGATACGCAAGCAGGGCTGTTAGAACAAGTCAGTGCAGTCGCACTAGCATTTAAAAACTGGCGAGCAGTGAAACGACGTCGTGAAGAGTTTGAGCAAAACGCAAAAAACGTATTACTAGAACGCGAACGTTTGGAATGGCAAGTGGGTGAGTTAGAAAAACTTGCACCTAAAACTGGTGAATGGACTTTAATTAGTAATGAGCATAGTCGTTTGTCGCATGCTGCAAGTTTGATTGAAGGTGCGCAACATGCTTTAGACGCACTATCTGAAAGTGAATCCTCACCTATGTTGTCGCAGGTGGTAGCAATAGAACAAAAGCTAGGTAAGTTGTTGGATATTGATGAAAACTTAAAGCCAGTATTAGAAGCTTTAGAACCTGCACGTATACAACTACAAGAAGCTGTCTATGCATTAAATGATTATGTCAGCAAACTAGAATTAGATCCGCAGCGTTTGCGTGAAGTGGATGCACGTTTAGAAGCCTTACATTCTGCTGCAAGAAAATTTCATGTCACGCCTGAAGAACTGCCAGAAGAGTTTGTAAAACTTTCTGAGCATTTGCAGCAATTAGCTCATGCAACAGATATGGATGCGTTACGTGAGCAAGAAGAAAAGCTGCATCTAGAATACATGGCGTTAGCTAAGAAACTCACGACTGCCCGCACTAAAGCAGCAGCTGCATTAGGAAAAGCAGTCACGGCAGCGATGCAAGATTTATCGATGGCGGGTGGTTCATTTGCGATTGCACTTAATGAAGCAGAACCGTCAGCGCATGGTGTGGAGCAAATTGAATTTTTAGTTGCAGGTCATGCAGGCACTACACCACGACCGTTAGCAAAAGTCGCTTCGGGTGGTGAGTTGGCGCGGATTGCGTTAGCTATTTCTGTGATTGCATCGAGTTCAACTGCTACACCCACTTTGATATTTGATGAAGTCGATAGTGGCATAGGTGGTGCTGTTGCAGAAGTGGTGGGACGTCTACTCAAGCGTTTGGGGCATGATAGACAAGTGTTATGTGTCACCCATTTGCCGCAAGTAGCCAGTCAAGCTGCACAACATTTTCAAGTTAGTAAAGCGACACAAGAAAACGGTAAAACAATTTCACGTATTGCACCTCTCGATGCCAACTTACGTGTGGAAGAAATCGCGCGCATGTTAGGTGGTGTAGAAATTACTGCAACAACGAGACAGCATGCACGTGAATTGCTTTCTTTGTGACAGATTTAATTATTTAAAAGCATCTCCGAAAAGGGCACACCATTCATGAGCTTTAATCAGGAACCGCCCTACAAGCACGGGTCGTTAACTAAAACAGCAGTGTTGTTCGTTAATCTGGGAACACCAGAAGCGCCAACGCCGGCTGCTGTCCGTGTATATCTCAAAGAATTTCTCTCTGATCCGCGTGTAGTAGAAATCCCGCGTTTGATTTGGTGGTTAATTTTGAATGGAATTATTTTGCCATTTCGTTCTAAACAATCTGCACACAAATACGCCACGATTTGGACGCCAGAGGGTTCGCCACTCAAAGTACATACTGAAAAACAAAGTCAATTATTGCAATCTAATTTAACTGCACGTGGCATAGATGTACGCGTAGAAATGGCGATGCGTTATGGCCATCCTTCTGTACCTTCAGTGTTAGATAAATTAAAAGCTGATGGCTTTGATCGTATTTTGTTATTGCCTGCTTATCCGCAGTATTCCGCTACCACGACTGCGTCAATTTTTGATGCAGTGTTTTCGCATTTTGCGAACATACGTAATGTGCCCGAACTACGATTGATTAAGCATTATCACGATCATGATGCGTATATCACAGCGTTAGCACAAACTTTACGTACCCATTGGGAGCAGCATGGTCGTGCAGACAAACTGGTGATGAGTTTTCATGGTGTACCTAAGCGTACTTTGATGATGGGTGATCCCTATCATTGTGAATGCTATAAAACTGCGCGCTTGATTGCTGAAAAATGTGGTTTATCGAAAGAAGATTATCTCGTCACTTTTCAATCGCGTTTCGGTAAAGCAGAATGGTTACAACCTTATACCGCACCCACTTTAGAAAAACTCGCTGCTGAAGGTGTGAAACGACTAGATGTAATGTGTCCAGGTTTTACCAGTGATTGTTTAGAAACACTGGAAGAAATCGCAATGGAAGCAAAAGAAGATTTTCTCGCAGCCGGCGGTACGGAATATCGTTATATCTCTTGTCTGAATGAATCAAACACATGGATAGATGCGATGGCTGATTTGGTTGTAAGTCATACACAAGGATGGCCCGTTAATTTATCCGATGCTGATCAACAAGCCAGATTGGCTGATGCAGAAACTGGTCGTCGCCAAGCGCTTGCCTTAGGCGCAAATCAATAAGTAATTCCTTTCTACCCAGCTTGGGTTGCAGCCGGCGCTACGTACGTCGGCCTGATTTTCTTCAGAATTTCAGTTCGCGGGCTTGAAATTGTTGTGTTTATCCCCATATCTCTTATTAATAAGATTTAAGTCACTGATATTGCTGGAGATTTTATGACCCAAGGCGAACCAGGCCAACATGATGCAGAGCCCATTCCAGGGCAGGAATCACTTGATGTAAATCCTGAGACCAGTCCACCTCAGGAGGCTGCGCAGCTTACTGTAGAACAGAAATTAGCTGAGGCAGAAGCCAAAGTAGCGGAAATGCAAGATGCATTTTTGCGTGCTAAAGCTGAGGGTGAAAACACCAGACGGCGTGCTCAAGAAGACATTACGCGAGCGCACAAGTTCGCAATTGAAAGTTTTGCAGAAGCGATGGTGCCAGTCAAAGATAGTTTAGAGATGGCATTAAAGGTAGAAACACCTTCCATAGAATCGCTGAAAGAAGGCGTGGAAATGACGCTCAAACAATTAGCTTCAGCGTTTGAAAAAAATCGTTTGCTAGAGATAAATCCAGAGCCGGGTGAAAAATTGGATCCTATGAAGCATCAAGCAATTTCTATGGTGCCAGCTGAACAAGAGGCGAATACAGTCGTCACAGTTCTGCAAAAGGGATACATGATTGCCGATCGTTTATTGCGCCCTGCTTTAGTGATTGTGGCGCAATAAAGAGCAAGATGATTTAAATCTTTAGTGAAGTTAGGTGTCTATTGAATTCAACCTGACTTACCTCACATTAGTATTAATCGAATTAATTACATAGATTTTGAAGGGAACTATCATGGGAAAAATCATAGGCATAGATTTGGGAACAACCAATTCTTGCGTATCCATCATGGAAGGTGGTCAACCTAAGGTGATTGAAAACTCCGAAGGTGCACGTACCACGCCATCTATCATCGCGTATCAAGAAGATGGTGAAATTTTAGTTGGCGCACCGGCTAAACGCCAAGCAGTGACGAATCCTAGAAATACCCTGTTTGCTGTCAAGCGTTTGATTGGTCGTAAATTCGCAGAAAAAGAAGTACAAAAAGATATCGCCTTGATGCCTTACG
>JAIXOW010000204.1 GCA_027486615.1 Oxalobacteraceae bacterium
ACATCCGCTACAACAAGTCAGCTTGCTGCCACAAAATTTAAACGAGTAAAAACGATTGAAGATGTAGAGCTAGCAATCCGAGCTGCGAATGGTCGTGTAGTGATGCTAGATTTTTATGCAGACTGGTGCGTATCCTGTTTAGAGATGGAGAAGCTTACCTTTAGCGATAAGCGAGTGCGCGCAGAACTAGATCAAATGCTGCTGATTCAAGCCGATGTCACAACCAATGATGCAGATGACAAAGCACTCTTAAAAAAATATGGCTTATTTGGGCCACCAGGAATACTGTTTTTTAATGCTTCAGGTGAAGAGATGCGTGATCAAAGAATTATAGGATTTCAATCAGCGCAAAAATTTTTAGAAAATATTAAAAAATAAAAAAACATCTCAAAGACTATCAAAGAAAAAATTCATAGGCACATGCAATTTTAATTTTTTTTTGGTTCCTTTGGTGCGCTAGGATAGTTCATGCTCCCACTTTTAGGAATGAATAGGGGATTCTTCGGAATATTTCTAGCTGAGTGAGATTGAATAATAGGCTGATCTTCTTGGCTTGTAATGGGTTTTGTTTCGACCAATGTATTTAAGCTATTGTCTAATTTATTATCGGAAAAAGTATTTTCTTTGTCGTATAAACTTGATTCAATCGCTTGTTGTTCTGAAGAAGAACTAGAGTTGGATGAAATTGATTTCGTAGAGTTAGTGATTATTGGGTTTAAACTAGTCGTAACGTTAGTATTATTTGAGCTGGTTGAAATAGAAGATATTTGAGATTGATTTGAAATTAAAAAATTTCTGGGTGATCTTGTTGAGTTGGTAGTTATCTTGCTCCTTTTAATAGCATCGTGCTTAGGCTGTCCAAAACCTGTCAAGCTACTTTCACTGCTCAATGAATTATTTTCGTGATTTCGTAAACTATTAGAGTCTGAGCTAAAAGTAACTGAATTTTTCTCAGTTGTTGAGTGAATATTCATATCTTTTTTAGGAATAATTTTTTCTTCTAGTGTGCTTTCAAGAGACTTTCCTGGGTGGTGAATAGTAATCTTAAAATTATTTGCTATTTCTTCAAAACCTCGACTGTTGAATAATTTAATATTAATACCTTCATCGATAACTGACTTCTGTGTTTCGATTGCTTGATTTTCAAATTTATCTACATCTCTCTTTTTTAAATATAATTTATCTTGTAAGTCTTTCAATTCCACATCTGGTAATTTCTCTTTAATAGCTTTTTTATGGGCTAGTAAAAATTCTGAGTGCGCATTTAAAGCTTCTTTATACTGTTCATGTATTTTTAATTCAGCATTAGTATGGGGTCTTGGCGCAGTAACGTTTAAACATAAACTATTTTCAATCATGGAAATCTTATCTTTTTGAGCGCCTACATTTTTTAGGTGATTTCTCAAATGTTTTTTAACTTCTTCAGTATCTCTTTTTATCCTATTTATAAAATATGGATTTTCAAATAGATTTTTTCCTGAAATATTATTCGAGGAATAAAAGATAATAAATTTATGAGATTCGCCGTTGTGATTAACCTTAATTTTTTTTACAGCCAAATGGCTAATCTCTAGTATTTTTTTGTCATTAGAATTTTCTTTTTCTTTTATGGCTTTATCGAGTTCGGCATTATATTCAAAGACATAATGTGTTTTACGTATGTTGGTAGAGCGGTCCATATACTATCCTTTTGATTAATCGACAGAAAATTTGTTACAAAAAGCAACAATAAGTTCGATTAATGAACGGAATGTACAGAAACAAGTCCTAAGGTGACAAAAACCAGTGCTTAAATTAATAAAAATTAATATGAGGAAATAATCTATGAGCGCAGATAAATATTTGCGCGGAGGTAGTTAGGAGATGGTGCGATTGAATTGGTAGGGATGCGGTAAAGAAAATTTTTTTATTTCTTATCGGGTTTGTTAATTATTGTATTTTCAGAGTCTCGAAATTTAACTACCTTTGGAATAAGACTAGAGAATTTTTTATTGTTAATTAAGCTGTTAAATCCATCTGCAGAAACGAGATTTTTGTCAGAATTTTTGGTATTTCCTTCGTTCATACGATTGATACTATTGTGAACTATTTCTTTTTTTTTATGGTTGCTTTTAGAGAGTTTAATCGCGTGTCAATTAAATTCCGGATTGAAGATGTTTGAACTTGTTTTTTTTCAATGATATGAAATTTTAATTCATCAGCTGGCACCCGAGTGAAGACAATAAAAACAGATGTTTTACCATTGGGCAGTATGTAATTACGTTCACTTAACAAAACGGCATCGTACATCCCAATTCCATGCTCAGTATCGTGCTTAGATAACTTCATATTAGAACTAATCGAAAGCGGTAGTTGGATTTTACTCATGATGACACTCCAATTAATAGAAGAGTCTATCAGTGCAATTGAGAAGTGATTAGTTCGACTATCGAACTAATTTAAAGAAAAAGCGGTTCAGGAGTCTGAACCGCAAAGTTATATATGAAGAGTGACTAAGGAGATAATCATTATTAATTAATGCTGCTTAATATAGCGTGCAATATCTCTAGCAAAATAAGTCAGTACACCATCAGCGCCTGCACGTTTAAAGCAGAGTAATGCTTCCATCATGGTTTTATCATGATCTAACCAACCATTTTGGGTTGCCGCTTTAATCATGGCGTATTCACCACTGACTTGATAAGCAAAAGTCGGTACTTTAAATTCCTCTTTCACTCTACGCACTATGTCTAAATAAGGCATGCCAGGTTTGACCATCACCATGTCAGCACCTTCGGATAAATCGAGTGCAACTTCGCGCAGAGCTTCGTCGCTATTGCCTGGATCCATTTGATAAGTTGCTTTACTGCCTTTACCTAAATTTGCAGCTGAACCAACCGCATCACGAAATGGGCCATAAAACGCAGAAGCATATTTCGCTGAATAAGCCATGATGCGTGTGTGTATAAAGCGATCCGCTTCAAGTGCATTGCGTATAGCACCTATGCGACCATCCATCATGTCAGAGGGCGCAACAATATCAACACCCGCTGCTGCTTGAACTAATGATTGTTTGAGTAAGATGGCAGTGGTCTCATCATTTAAAACATAGCCGTTTTCATCGAGCACACCATCTTGGCCATGACTGGTAAAAGGATCGAGTGCAACATCGGTCAATATGCCGAGCTCTGGAAAGCGCGCTTTTAATTCGCGTACTGCACGTGGCACTAAACCATTCGGGTTAGTTACTTCTATACCATCCGGTGTTTTTAATGCAGGATCAATCACTGGAAACAAGGCAAGTACAGGAATACCTAAATTCACACAGTCTTCAGCAACCGCAAAAAGTAAATCAAC
Source organism: Oxalobacteraceae bacterium (assembly GCA_027486615.1). GTDB lineage: Bacteria > Pseudomonadota > Gammaproteobacteria > Burkholderiales > Burkholderiaceae_D > Pernthalerella. The sequence continues at coordinate 3,337 of JAIXOW010000204.1, forward strand.
CGACACACGTTCAACGCCAGGCATGGAGGCGACCACTTCACGTCTATTGGTGCCATCAAGGATAAAGACTGGATAAATTAAATCAGCTGAGGTGACAACATGTTCGCGCATCATGGCGCGAGAAAAATCATCTTTACGCATGCGACGCATACGAAGTGGAGGAAACTGGGCCGAATTATTTAATTTATCAGTCATGCTGTTCTCGGATGTTTTTATTAATTCTGTTGTTCGATAAGTACTTAAAAAAAGGATGAAACTTTATTGGTGCTTTGCCGTCACAAAGATAGGTGATGCTCTCACCTCCCGCTAATTTCCTCCCAGAGCGGGGCTAAGCCGTGCAACTGGTTTAGCGTTAAGCCTTGGAGTCATCCCCTTGCTCCAAGGCTTTTTTATTTTTCTCAGCTAATCGCTTGCAACCTCATCAAGGGTCAGACCTAACAAGGCCCTGATTTGAGCATCGGCTTCTTCCATGCCCGTGCGTTTTAATGCAGAAAACAATTGCACGGAGAATGGTAGTGGCGTGCCAGATTCATCAACATAACTGGACAAAACCGTATTGGCAAGTCGCAGTGCATCAGTCGATTGGGTGCGGTTAAGCTTGTCAGACTTGCTAAGTAGGCAATGAATCGGTTTCCCAGTTGGCGCAAACCACTCCAACATTTCCACATCGAGCTCGGTGAAGGGTCGGCGCGCATCCATAATCAAAACCAAAGCGGTGAGCTGCTCGCGCATTTGTACATAGCGTCCTAGCAGCTCCTGCCAGTGAAATTTTGCATCGCCCGAGACTTCTGCATAGCCATAACCAGGCAAATCGACTAAAAAGCACTTAATTTCATCGACACGAGTGGGGTCTTTTCTGTGTTGGCCTACATGCGCGCCACCAATTGAGAAAAAATTAATATGTTGAGTGCGCCCCGGTGTTTTAGAGGCAAAAGCGAGTTTTTTTTGATTACACAGCACATTTATAGCCGTCGACTTACCCGCATTTGAGCGACCAGCAAAGGCTATTTCAGGGACTTTATAATTTGGCAAATCAGACAGCTGATTAACTGTCGTGAAAAAGCGGGCTTGCCAGAGCAGGGACATGGGATAGGTGAGAGACAGACAGCCCAGCATGGGCACAAAAGGAGAGGCCTATTGTAGTACAATGCGGGGTTATTGCAGGGCAATTAGTACGAGACTTTACTCATCGTACAGTCCATGTTCAGTTTACTGAGCATGCTGATTAAAAAGCCATAACCCAACATTTTTCCAGTCCCCAAGGTGTTTGAATGAACCGTGCTTTGCTGAACTTTGCAAAATATATCTCAGTCGCGCTGATCGCGACTTCCACACTTGCTATAGCAAGTGAAGAAAAATCTGGTGCTAAGGCTGATGCTGCTAAAGGCGCTACTTTGTATTCTGGTGGTGATCCAGCACGTGGCGTAATGGCTTGTGTGGCTTGCCATGGCGTTGCGGGTAATTCCACCGTATCAGTCAATCCAAAACTGGCAGCACAACATGCTGCTTATACCCAAAAGCAATTGCATGAATTTAAAGGGCCTACTCGTAATCATGCTGTGATGACGGGCATAGCCAAAGCGATGACGGATGAAGATATTGCTAACGTTGCTGCTTACTTAGATCAGCAAAAAGTCTTACCAGGTAGTGCACGTAATAAAGAAACCATTGATGCAGGTAAAAAGATTTACCGCGCTGGTATTGGTGAGAAAAATGTTCCTGCATGTGCGGGTTGCCATGGTCCAAACGGTGCAGGTATTCCAGCTCAATTCGCGCGTATTGGTGGTCAGCATCAAGATTACACCGTGACACAATTAACTAACTTCCGTACTGGTACTCGTTCAAATAATGCGCAAATGACCACCATCGCTAAGCGTTTGTCAGAAGATGAAATTCAAGCAGTGGCAGACTATATTGCCGGATTGAATTCTGGAAAATAGTCGTTATGTTCTATTAGAGAACAGACAGTAGATAAATAAAAATGAGTAAAAAGGGCAGCCGCAAGGTTGCCCTTTTTGTTTTACAGTATGCTTATCAAAACGTTTTAAGCAGTTCAGCATCTACTACTGAACTAGGCAAGTCATCCTCGAGTTAAGAAACAGGAATCCCTATGAAAAATAATTTTTATCGTTTTCAAGAACCTGCACCATCTGAAATAACGCCGCAATCTATAGCAACTGCACGTCGTCAGTTTTTACAACAACTCGCAATAGGCACAATGACAGCATCATCCTTAAGTCATAGTGCATGGGCAGAAAATACTTCAAGCACTAAGCCCCTGTCTGCGCGTCCGAATATGATTTACACAGCAAAAGATAAGCCGACTAGTTTTACTGATGCCACTACGTATAATAATTTTTACGAGTTTGGCATGGATAAAAGTGATCCAGCAGTCACCGCTAAATCATTAAAAACACATCCGTGGACTGTACAAATTGATGGAGAAATTAAAAAACCACTGACCTTGGATGTAGACAGCTTATTGAAATTAGCGCCACTAGAAGAGCGTTTATATAGGCTACGTTGTGTAGAGGGTTGGTCTATGGTCATACCTTGGGTAGGTTTTTCTTTTTCTGAATTAATCCGCAAAATAGAACCGACTGGCAATGCTAAGTATGTAGAATTTACTACCTTGGCAGATCCTAAACAAATGCCTGGAGTGGGAAGTCGTGTATTAAATTGGCCGTATACAGAAGGCTTGCGTATCGACGAAGCGAATCATCCTTTAACTATGTTAGTCATGGGCATGTACGGACAAACACTAACAAATCAAAATGGTGCGCCAGTCAGAATTATCGTGCCTTGGAAATATGGATTTAAATCAGCAAAATCACTCGTGAGGATTCGCTTTACAGAAAAGCCACCTATCACTGCATGGAATCGTTCAGCTCCTGAAGAATATGGATTTTATGCAAACGTGAATCCTGAAGTTGATCATCCGCGATGGTCGCAAGCTACAGAGCGACGCATAGGTGAAGATGGCCTCTTCAATAAAAAGCGTGCAACGATGATGTTCAATGGTTATCCAGAAGTAGCATCGTTATATAGTGGAATGAATTTAAGAAAATTTTATTAGGTCTAGCATACTTATGCAAAAGCCTGACAGTAAGCAATTCAAAATTATAAAAGCAGGCTTATTTTTATTAGCCTGCTTACCTTTTTTGCGATTAATTATTTTTGCTTACTTAGATCAGCTAGGTGCCAATCCACTTGAAGCTATCACACGTAACACAGGTGATTGGACACTGTATCTGTTGTGTATAACTTTAAGCATCACGCCCTTGAGACGACTAAGTGGTTGGACATGGTTAATTGCACTAAGGCGGATGATGGGATTGTTTACCTTCTTTTATGCAAGTTTGCATTTTCTTGCATTTCTCTGGTTTGATCATTTTTTTGACGTACAGGCCATGTTGCTTGATGTAGTGAAGCGGCCCTTCATTGCTATGGGATTTGCCACATTTTTATTATTACTGCCGTTAGCGATAACAAGTACTAATAGCATGATGCGTAAATTAGGTAAGCGATGGAAAACACTGCATCAAGTGATTTATCTCATCATCATCATGGGGCTACTACATTTTTGGTGGATGCGGGCGGGCAAACAAAATTTTGCCCAACCCTTATTGATTAGCGTCGTTGCTCTTGTATTGTTAGGCAGTCGTCTTGTGACGTGGTGGCAGAATAAAAATAAAGCAGTTCACTATTGAGGGATGGATTCTAAAGCAAATAAATCTGTCGCTAATTCACGTTTGCGAATCAGTATCGCTTTATCGCCATCAACTAACACTTCAGCAGGACGTCCACGAGAATTGTAATTCGATGCCATCGTCATACCATAAGCACCGGCTGACAAAATAGCCAGCAAATCATCTTGTTCTAATGCGAGTGTACGCGCACGGGCAAGCCAATCACCTGATTCACAGACAGGACCGACAACATCATAAACACGTGGTGTGATTTGTCTTTGCTTAACTGGTAGCACACCGTGCCATGCTTCATACATAGCCGGCCGCATTAAATCATTCATGGCTGCATCAACGATAGCGAAGTTTTTCGTAGCACCATGTTTTAGGTACTGAACTTCTGTGAGCAAGACACCGGCATTGCCTACAATCGAGCGGCCTGGTTCAAACATCACTTTAATTGGCTTGCCATTATGTTTGGCAGTACGCCATGCATCAATGCGTGTAAATAAACGATGTAAATAATCCCCAACAGGAACCGGTTCTTCATCATCATAAGTAATACCTACACCGCCACCGATATCAAGATGATGTAAATCTATTCCTAAGTCGCTTAATTTATCGACTAATTCAATTATTTTATCTAATGCTTCAAGCAGAGGCGCATCATCTAATAACTGAGAGCCTATATGACAATCAATGCCAATAATTTGTAAATGCGGTAAAGAGGCGATTTCTTGATAAGTTGAAATAGCATCTTCAAAGGCTATGCCAAATTTATTATCTTTTAATCCGGTTGAAATATAAGGATGCGTACGTGCATCAACATCAGGATTGACTCGTAAAGAAACCGAAGCTGTTTTATTCATTGAAGCTGCAACATCATTTAAACGTTGTAGTTCAGGAATGGACTCAACATTGAAACATAGAATGTCATGCGTCAAAGCTAAACGCATTTCTTCAATTGATTTTCCTACTCCTGAAAAAATAACTTTACGTGGATCGCCGCCTGCAGCAAGAACTCGCAATAGCTCGCCACCTGAAACAATATCAAAACCTGAGCCTAGCTTACTCAAGACATTCAGTACGGCTAGATTAGAATTGGATTTAACGGAATAACAAATTAAAGCGCCATTTGATCCGCGTCCATGTTTTTTACAAGCATCTGCATAAGCTAAAAAATTTTGCGTTAAGCTTGCGCGTGAATAAACATAGGTAGGTGTGCCATATCTTCTGGCAATGTTTTCCAAAGATACTGCTTCAACATAAAGGCTGTTATGGTGATAGTCGAAGTTCGACATGATTAGGCGTGCTGTTGGTAAGTTGAATTAAAAATAAAAGATTGTGGACTAGTTACTGTCCCAGTTTTTTGTTTTGCAGGTCTAGGCTGCTCCGGTAAAACAAGCGGGCCTTTTAGACCACAAGCTGAGAGCAAACCAAGAGAGCAAAACAAGGCTAGAATAAAACCAATTCGTAATAAATTCAGCATGACGGATGTTGTTAAATTTTCATAGCGCGTTAAGTGCGCGCTGTTAAACATATTTTCACTGGAGTGTAGCATGAGCGAATCAGAGTTTCTGCAGTTGGCAGAGGGAGTGTTACGCAAGATTCAGACAAGTTTAGAGCAGGTGGCGGATGAAACTGATATCGATTTGGAATGTGCGCGTAGTGGCAATGTGCTGCAGGTAGAATTTCCCGATAATGATGCCAAAATCATCATCAATACCCAAGCGCCTATGCAGGAGATTTGGGTTGCTGCAAAGGCTGGTGGCTATCACTACCGCCACAAAGATGGGCTATGGCTCAATACGCGCGATGGCAGCGAGTTATTTGCCAGCCTATCAGCATTAGCAACGCTGTATGCCGGTGAGGCTATCCAACTCTAAGCAAGCAATAATCACTAAAACAATTCGTTTTGTGGTTTACCCTCAGTATTGTCATCTGTGGGCTTGGAATCGCCGGATGAAGTGAGGCCAATCGAACTGACGCCGCCACTTTCAATATATTCATGGTAGGTGTAGTCATTACCCACAGCAGTTATCCCTGCCGGTATTTCTCGATTCATGACGGGCATTGTGGCTAATGCCTTCTGCATATAACTAATCCAGATCGGTAAAGCTAAACCACCGCCGGTTTCGCGATTACCTAAATTCTTAGGTTTATCAAATCCTATCCAAGCGATACCCACTAACTTGGGGTTATAACCTGCAAACCAAGCGTCAATAGAATCATTTGTAGTGCCAGTTTTTCCGGCAATATCAGTACGTTTTAAAGATAGTGCACGGGTAGCAGTACCTTGTTTAACCACATCTTTTAACATGCTATCGATTAAAAAAGCATTACGTTCATCAATCACACGAAAAGCTTCGTCACCCGCATGTTCAGGCGTCACTTGAAATAATGATTTACCGTTATTGTCAGTAATTTTTGAAATCAGATAAGGATTAATACGGTAACCACCATTCGCAAAGACAGTGTAAGCCCCTGCCATTTGTAAGGGCGTCACAGCACCAGCACCCAGGGCCAAAGTTAAGTAAGGAGGATTTTTTTCTGGATCAAAACCAAACTTCGTTACATATTCTTGCGCATATTGCGGACCGATTTTTTCTAGTATGCGAATCGAAATCATGTTTTTTGATTTCGAAAGACCACGCCGCATTGTCATCGGTCCATCATATTTATTATCGTAATTCTTAGGCTCCCAAGCCAAACTACCGGTCTGAGAAGTATCAAAGGTAATTGGCGCATCATTGACGATCGTTCCTGGTGAGAGGCCTTTCTCTAATGAGGCAGAATAAATAAAAGGCTTAAATGAAGAACCAGGTTGACGCCATGCTTGCGTAACGTGATTAAATTTATTGCGATTAAAGTCAAAGCCGCCAATTAGAGAACGTATAGAACCATCCTCCGCACTGACAGAAACAAATGCTGCTTCTACGTCAGGCAATTGAACGATGACCCATTTTTTTTCTAATTGCATGACGCGAATAATTGCGCCGCGCGTGATACGTTTATTGGCTGCAGATTTTTCACTCAGTGCAGCAGTCGCTTGCGTAAGTCCCGTATCTTCAATCGTGATTTCTTCGCCGGACGCCAACATAGCACGCACGATCTTAGGTGTAGCAGACAAAACGGCTGCAGCACTAATACCATCGCTATCTGGATGTTCCGCTAACTTGGTTTCAATCGCCGCTTCTGCATCATTTTTGTCAGAAGGGATTTGCATATACGCTTCAGGGCCGCGATAAGGCTGACGTTTTTCATACTCTAAAACGCCTTGTCGAAGTGCTAGATAAGCTGCATCTTGATCAGCTTTAGTAATGGTCGTGTAAACATTCAATCCACGTGTATAGGTCTCTTCTTTAAATTGGTCATACACCATCTGTCTGGCCATTTCAGAGACATATTCAGCGTGCACACTGAATTCATTACTATTCATTTTAATTTTTAATTGTTCATCATGCGCAGTTTGATATTGATCCGGTGTGATATAGCCTAGATCACGCATGCGCTGCAAAATATATTGCTGACGTACTTTTGCACGTTTTGGATTAACAACTGGATTGTTTGCAGAAGGTGCTTTTGGAAGACCAGCAAGCATGGCCGCTTCAGCAATCGTAATTTCATTTAACTTCTTGCCATAATAAATCTGCGCAGCAGAAGCAAAACCATAAGCACGTTGACCTAAATAAATCTGATTCATATAAAGCTCAAGAATCTGATTTTTTGTCAGTGTTTTTTCTATCTTCCAAGCTAATAAAACTTCATACAACTTACGTTTAATAGTTTGTTCACTAGAGAGGAAAAAATTACGCGCAACTTGTTGCGTGATGGTTGACGCACCTTGTCTACTACCACCTAGTGCATTGTGAACAGCAGCTCGCAAAATACCCCAGAAATCAACACCGCTGTGTTCATAGAAGCGATCATCTTCAATCGCTAACACCGCTTGCGTCATCACCTTAGGAATATCTTTGTAATGAACAAGGCTACG
>JAIXOW010000115.1 GCA_027486615.1 Oxalobacteraceae bacterium
CACGTTTTAGTTATTGTAGTTAACCTTCCCTAGGCTAATATTTAAAGTCAAAAAAGCAAAGTAGTTTTCTCAGGTTTTTTATTAAAAGACTTTGTTCTTCAAGTTTCTACTTCCATCTCATCAGAATTTGTTGACATTTTCTTCAGAGAACTTAAGCTCATATTCTTGACACAAATAAAGTCAACAAAAAAGCTAGGTTGTTTTACATATTCTACGATTTTTATCTCATTCTCTCAAACAGAACTTCTTTGCAAAACAAAAACAATCAAAACTTTCAGAAAGGGGAAAAGTGTTGCCAGATGATTTTGGGGAGAATTTTAAGGTATTTTAAGTAATTTTAACTCAATCCCAATTACACGCCCCACTCTTAAACACGTAGGGTTTAAGCACAAAAATGGGCAAAAAGGAAAAAATTTGAAAGTAAATTTTTGAGGTAAAGGGAAAATTCTCCCAAGGAAAACAACAGAAAATATTTTATTTTATTTAGAATGTACAGAAAATTTTAATTTGATATGGCATGGTTATGACGATTGTTTCCGCTGTTGGGATCTCTTCAAAAAGGGGCATCAGAACACAGGCTTGAGAGGGTTTTGACACCGGCGTTGGACATCAGATCAGAAAACAGCCTGGCCCAGAGGCTTGATTCAGAACTGACAAAAAGAGAAAGAAAAAAGGCACAAAAGCATAATGGATTTAAAAAATGAATTCCCAAATCCCTCATTTTTGATATTCAAAATATCACAACTTATTGTTAAATTTTTGGTCTAGAAAAATCTAATACTGAAAAAGAGCATTTAAATCTGACATTTTCTGACAAACAATTTTTGTGAGTATGACAAATTTTATTTTCTGGAAAACCCAGTAGAGAATATTTTTTGCAATCTGTCATTTAACTAGAGAACATTCTCATTTTTATGTACAAAGTTATTTGTGAGGACTAGAACATATTCCTGAAAAGAAAGAAATTAGTTCCCGCCCCACTGAAATTGTTCTCATGTTTAAAGTTCATTTATTTTGGATTGCTTAACTGGAAAAAAGACATTCTTAAAAGTGGTCTTATTCTCTTGGTTGACCATACAACTGGTGGCGCAAATCATCGTAGGACAGGTGACGTCCGCTTGGTCTGGAAGACGAACGGGGTGGTTCATAATCAATGGCAAGCAGCCTTCTGCCTGGACCTGAAGCAGAAAGCTGTAGTCTGCTACCATTGTTTCGTCTGTGTGGAAAGTATTCCTCCATCTCTGGATAACGTCCAAACATCCGATAATACGCAGTGTCAAGTCTGGCAATCGAATTGATGATTGGCGACCGACTGCGAGATCTGGAGCGCTGCACTGGACTGGAATGACGATGCTCCACATTTGATCTTGGCAGATGAGAACGAGATTGACGTTGCTCATATCGTGGTGAATGTGAACTAGATGGCAGGCGAGATGAAGAAACGTAATTCCAATCATTGCGGGGTGATCGAGAACGAGTCCTACTGGGAGGCACAATTGGAGCATTTCGATGTGAGAGGTACTGACGAAGGTCTTGAAACTCCGAGCGTGCACCAGAACGATTTTGTTGAGGCAATGTCCAATCCATTTGGAGGCATTGCTGAACTACATCGAAAAGACGTTCTTGGCTCCGTTTTTTCAGATGGATTCCGTCCGGTTTGAGATCCTCCACCGAAGCAGAGAATCGATCAAATACTTGGACATTCGGAACAGCAGAAAATTCACGTTGCAGTTGTTGGGTGATTGGCTTCAGAAGTTGGCGGTGATCTTCACGTCGGATTCGAAGAAATGGCGCAAGAATGACAAACTGAACATCAGACCGTTTGGTGGCGAATGTTGAGATCCTCAGAACAAACTTGGTGACAGTTGCGCTCCAACGATGAATTCCCTCATCACTGATGATGTTTTGAAGGGCTGAGATGACGACAGTGCGGATGTTCTTCAACTGAGTGATCTCGTTCAGAGCATGAGTGAAGCGGTGGTCGCCATTCTTGAGTTTAGTCGCGAGTTTGAAGAAGACTCCGTCAAGGTATTGATCACAACCTTTGAGATTTGAGTCTCCAATGACTGCAAGTTCGTACTGATCATTCTTCTTGTTGCGACGCTTCTTCTTCTTCTTCAGAGAATGATTGACTTCTGTTGCTTGGACATCTTCCTGTTCGTTGTCCTCATTGGTTGAGTCGTGGTTCAACTGCTCTTCAAGTTGAGGGTCTGACAGGAGTAGATTGTCATCGAGGGCATCAAAATTTTCGACAGACATTCTGACTTTCTAACATGTAGAAAACAACATTGTTTAAGAACGCCCCACTGAAATGCAACACGGTTATCAACAATTTTTGGGCACTCATAAAATTTGAAATAAAAGACAAAACAAACACAGGACTTTATTGGAAACACTTAAAACACAAATTGATTTTTAAAGACTAATACAACAAAAAACAAAACAAGGAATAATTATTTTTCAGTCCAAGTCTCGACTTAAACCAAAAAATTTGACAAAGAAATTTTAGAAACAGAACATTTCAAACAAAACAATTTCACAAAAATTAAGAAAATATGTACAAAAGATTTTCTTCAATCCTCAACTCTTCCCCTCCAACATTGAGAAGTGTTAGTTCTGTACAATGGGAATGAGGTTGGCGATTGGTCGGATGTAGGTTTGGCCACCTGAATTGGTGACTTCCACTTTCCTTACCAAGCCATCTTCGCTGGGAAAAACCTTTGAAATGCGAAGGATTTTCCATGAGTGACGAGGTGAATTTTCAGAGAATTCCAGAACCACGTCATCAACCGCGATGTTTTCTTTTTCGTGAGACCATTTAGACCTAGTACGAAGAAGGGGAACAATTTCAGTGGAAAACCTTTTCCAAAAATGGTTCCGAATCTCCAAAATGTACTTCCAACGATCTTTTGGAGAGATCTGCTTCCGGTCAATGTTGTTGGGTGGCAAAAGTGTGTACCCAAGATGACTCGTCAAGAAGCAATTTGGAGTCAAAGGTGACAGGTCTTCTTTTTCTTGACCAATCATGGCAATCGGTCGGTCATTGAGACGACTCATGACGGCATAAACAAATGTTCTGAACTCGTCTTCTGTGAGATCGGCCTTGGTGACAATTGCTGCCAATGCTCGTTTGGTGGCTTTGACAATGGTCTCGAAGATTCCACCAAAATGTGGTGCATATGGTGGATTGAAAATCCAGGTGATTCCATATGACTGGTGCTTGAATCCCATTCCTGTCTCGGCTTCTATCTGTTTCCAGTCAAGAGAAGCGATCCATTCATGGAGATCTTTGTCAGTTTTGTGAAACGAGGGCTGATTGTCGGTAACAACTGTTTTTGGGGTTCCTCTGATGTCACAAAATCTTGACAGGGCAGCAATGATGTCGTTGGTGGTCATACCACCTGTGGATTCAAGGTGAACTGCTCTTGTGGCAAGGCAAGTGATGACGAGAATGTACAGCTTTTTCCGTGCCATTCGTCGTTCAACTTTGGCTTCAAATGGGCCAGCGAAATCCATGCCGCAGTTTTCAAACGCCTTGATTTTTTCCTCGAGTTTGTTGATTGGTAGAGGAGCCATTTGTTGGACAAGTCTGACTCCGTTGACAAGTCGACAACGATAGCAGTTAGACCGGATTTGCTTGCAGAGTGTGCCAAGTCCGAGAATAACGTACTTCTCACAAACTTGTGCTTTCATGGCAGCCATGCCAATCACGTGTCCGTCGGAAAAATGTGCATCTTCTACAATGAGTCGAGCAATTTCTGACTTGCGATGCAGAATGATGGGATGAGTTTTCTCAAAGCCATAGATTTGAACAAACTTTGAGATTCGTGAGTTGCTTCGGACCAATCCTTCATCATCAATGAATGGGTTGAATTGGCGAATGTCACTCACTGGTTGTTTGCAGTTCGCAAGACTGGTCTTGCATCTTGTCATTTCTGCAATTTCTTTTCCGTAGAATTCTTGTTGGGCTTCTTTGATTAGGTAGTTCAAGGCTCCCTTAATCTCTTCTGGGTGAAAAACTCCATTTCCAAACTGATTTTTCCCTCGAAAATTTCTGACAGCTCGAAAGACCATTGCCCATTTTCGGAGGCAGGTTTGTAGTCCGTTGAAAAGTGATCCAACGCGAAACTTCCGTGGGTGGAGTTTTTGGAATTGACTGTCTTCCAAATTGATTGGAGACTCGATGTGAACAGAGAAAAGAACATTTTGTTTTAATTCTTTCCTTGCAAGTTCATCAATCTCTTGTGACGATTTTCCTTTTGGCCATTCAGAAATCCTCTTTTTGAGAAACTCCGGACCGTTCCACCACAAATTGTTTGATTTGAGTTCAAGGATAGTGATTGGTCGAGTTCCTACATCAGCAGGATTTTCAGCCGTTGGGACGTGATGCCACTGTGAAGGGTCTGTCGCACTTTGAATTTCACCAATGCGATGGGCTACAAAGGCCTTGAAAGACTTTGCGTGAATTCTGATCCAGTGTAGACAGACCTCGCTGTCTGTCCAGAAATAGGTGTTTTCTGGAGTTGCAGGATATGTTTCGCGAACAACTGAACACATGCGAACAGCAAGAACGCACGCAATGAGTTCCAGTCTCGAAATTGATTCAGCTTTCAAAGGTGAAACTCGTGATTTTGAGAGAAGTAGTGTGGTTTTGATGTCGTTGCCATTCTTCACTCTGGTGTAGATTGCAACGCAGAAACCTTCTTCACTAGCATCACAAAAAATGTGGAGCTGCAACTGACTACTCTTCTTGAGACCAGACCATCGTGGAATTTTAATCTGAGAGATCAGAAAGACGTCGCCCAACCAATCAAACCATTTTTTGATGATCTCGTCAGGGAGAGGTTCATCCCAACTGATCTTCAGATTCCAGATCCTCTGAAGCAAGACTTTTGCTCGAACGGTGAAAGGCGAAATCAAGCCAAGAGGATCAAAAACTGAGGCGGCTGCTCTCAGAATAAGTCTCTTGGTCCATTCGTTGTCTTTGACTTTGGTTTCTGTGCCTCGATTTTTCCAGAGAATGAAATCATCCATATTCTGGAATTTGCTTGTGAACACAAGACAGTCATTTTCGGTGGCATCGTATTGCATTCCGAGAACTTTTCCATTCTCGTAAATGACATCATTGGTCTCATTGAACCGAATTTGTTTGGCTAGCAATTCAGGATCAATCTTGGAAAGTACAAGTGGGGAATTTGTGTAAAATTTTCTCACTGGCATTCCGCACATGGGAAGTAGCTGAATGAGTTCTTTCGCTAACTGCCAGGCTTCTTTTTCCTCATCGCGAGTGTCTCCGACATCATCCATGTAGCATGAATGACGTACAGATTCAACTGCTTCAGGTTTGTCTTTCCCGTGCATTTCGCAATTAATGTCAAGCACTTTCTGAGACCCATTGGGAGATGAAAGATTTCCGAACATGGTGACCATCCACTCGTAGTCTTCTCCATTGAAAACAAAACGATGATAACGACGATCAGCAGGATCCAAAATGCATTTCAGGAACATTTCAGAAACGTCTGATGTGACCACCCATTGGAATTTTCTGAGTCTCATCCAGATTTTCAATAAATCTTGGAGTCGATTGGGTGTCAGTTCAATTTCAGAATTCAGTGATTTTCCAGTCTTGTCTCTTGCCGCGGCATCGAAGACGAGTCGTACTGGTGTAGAGTCACGACTGCGATCTATGACAGGAAACCATGGCAAATAGAAAGCGTCATAATCAAAGACTTCATCTGGTGAGAGTTTTCGAATGTATCCCTTTTCCAGATAACTGTCAATGATTTTCTTGACTTCGTCGAGTGGTACGCCATTGTTGACAAGATTTTGCTCGCATCTTCGTTGACGTCCAAGAACACTGAAGCGGTTTGTGGAGAAGGAGGGTCGACCATCCTTCCATGGTACAGAAACTTGAAATTGTTTCTTTTCTGGAAGATAAATGACCTTCAACTTCTCGTCAGAAATTCTTTCGGCTTCGGTCCATCTGGACATTGGGTTTTCTTTGATGGAATTCGAAAAACGAGGAATCAACTCCTTGAGACCAAGGTGCTCAATTTCCCAGAGTTGTTCCACTCTTTTCCCCAGATCGATGTAAGATTCATCATTGAAAAGAACTGTCTCTCTTGAAAACTGTGGACCTTTCATCCTCAGGTAGGACAAAAGAGTGTTGTTCAAATCCTTTTCTGTGACGCTTTCCAGTAAAACATCCTCTCGCAAGTAACGCAAAGTTTCGGCCGATGACTCGGGTTCAACTTCTTTGTAGCTGATTGGAATGTCTTGTGGAGGTGTGATGCACTTTTGGTTTTGATCGAGAACCTCCTCTGTGGAAAACACTACATGGTTTAGAATAGTTGTCAAACCAACTATTCCCAGTTTTCGGTTAGGCATTTGAACATCTTTGATGATTCCACTGAATGCCCATCCAAGCTTCGTTCTTTCCGCATCTGGTTCGTTCTTTGGTCCTTCAATCTTTGCATCAGACAGCATGAGCTTATTATGGTCTGTTCCAAGGAGAACACCGTATTTGTCTCCAGGTTCTGACTTTACAGGGTTTCCTTTTTTCAAATGAGGATATCTGTGCGATTCCTTTTCCCAATCAATAAAGGGTGTCCCCTCAAGGAGATTCTTAACTGTATACCCTTTTATGAGATATCTCTCTTCAGAACCAAAGGGCCTGATGTAAAACTGGACTAGATTTGAAGTGTAACCATTGGTACTCAACATCCCTCTAACTGTTCGTCCAATTCCAGTTGCAATTATCGGGAGATTCAGTTCTCTTGCAAGATCTTCATCAATGTTGGTGTTGTTTGCACACGGATCTAGTGCAATTCCAGCTCGTTTCATGGGTCCTTTAGCCATTCCCACCTCGATCATTGTGGTTCGAATGGTAGCATATGCCCCTGGATCTGTCACTTGAAATATGACATCCTCAGTGTGGAATATTTGGTTTTGAACAATTGATGCCTTGCTCTCGTCTTGTTCTTCCCACCCACCATCAACGTCTTTGACATAATCTTCAATTGTTGCCAACGAGATGTCTTTGGGTTTGTGCAACAAACGATTGTGATATTTGTTGCAACCTTCAATGCCACATTTCTTGTCTTTGTTGAAGGTGCAAATCTTAGCTCTATGTCCTCTGGAAAGACAGTGGAAACATAGATTCTTGTTCTTGATGACATTAAATCTTGCTTTGGTGTCTAAGATTTTAAACTCGTCGCATTTCCAAAGAACATGGGGGCCATCACAATGGGGACATCCATTATTCTTTAGGATTGATTCTTGATTAGGCAGTGAGCTTGCAGTCGCAATACTGTCTTTGGTTGTTTGAAAATGAACTGACTTCTTCTGTTGTGTGACAAGCGATTC
>JAIXOW010000057.1 GCA_027486615.1 Oxalobacteraceae bacterium
GATTGCTTGGAAGCTGTATTCTTAAAAGGTAAAACTGAGGAAATTAAACAGTTTTCTAATCATTTGATTTCTATGTCAGGCGTAAGGCATGGTGCAATGAATGTAATTTCTGCCGATGTAGAAACGACTAAACATAGTCATGGGCACATAGGAAATCACACTCATACGCATGTAAAACCGAAAAACTAGACTTCATCGAATACAAAGCGCATTACATCCTTTGCTATTGCCCGAGATACCTTAACCTACTAGAATGTATGAAAATTTTAAAAATCATCATACGTTGCTTTTTATGAAACGCCACGCACTTCCTAAGCTAACGCTGCTCAGTCAAATTATCATCTCAGTCTTTGCTATGCCCTGCGCGCAAGCCGATGATATTCGCGTCTTACCCGAAGTCGAGGTGGTTGGTTCACGATATAGCTTGTTAGGCATTGCAGACACTGCCAATGAAGGTGCAGTGGGTCAAGCACAAATTGGTAATCGCGTGGTAGCTCGTACCGGTGAAGTGCTTGAAGTTGTGCCTGGCTTAATCGTGAGTCAACACAGTGGGGATGGCAAAGCGAATCAATATTTTTTGCGTGGCTTTAATCTCGATCACGGATTAGATTTCAAACTCTCATTAGATGGCATGCCGATTAATCAGCGCAGTCATGCGCATGGTCAGGGTTGGGCTGATTTAAATCCTATCATTCCTGAACTGATTTCATCGATACATTATCGTAAAGGTCCCTATTACGCAGCAGAAGGTGATTTTGCCAACGCAGGTTCGGCAAATATTTTTTACAGCGATAAAATCGATAAAGGCTTAGCTAGTTTTGGATTAGGACAAAACGGTTACTACCGCACTCTATTAGCGAATGCACCGAAATTTCATGATGGGAATCTGCTCTATGCACTTGAGCTATCGCATTACAACGGACCGTGGGACACACCAGACAACTACCGCAAATACAATGGCATATTGCGTTACTCAGAAGGCACATCAGCTAACGGATTTAATCTCACTGCCATGGCTTATTCTGGCAAATGGAATTCTACCGATCAAATTCCTTTTGACGATTATAAACAAGGAAAAATTTCACGTTGGGGGTCTATGGATGCGTCCTCTGGCGCGAATGCGAGTCGTTATAGTTTGTCGGGTGAATGGCGCCGGGCTGATGCGAGTGGCACTTGGTTAGCACAAGCTTATGTAATCCAAAATTTTCTCGATCTGTATTCTAATTTTGAATATGCCCCTACCAGTCAGTTTAATCAACGTGATAGCCGTGTCACCTCAGGTTTAAATGTGGCACGTAGTTGGGATTTGAAAGGTTTGGGTAAAGAAGCAACCAACACTTTAGGCATACAAATCCAAAACGATAATATTCATAATGCACTTGGTAGTACTGAGGGACGTAAACCTATCCCCTGTTCAAGTGTGATTGATCAATGCCGTAGAGATCATATTAATCAAAGTAGTCTAGGTCTCTATGCAGAAAACCACGTACATTGGAATGACTGGTTTAGAACCGTTGCAGGTCTTCGTGGTGATTACTTCCGCTTTAATAATCTAGGCTTAACCAGCTCAACACCAGGTATAAACAACACTGCGACAGTGAATGATTTTATAACTAGCCCTAAATTGAATGTCGTATTCGGCCCATGGACAAGAACTGAGTATTACTACAGCATAGGTAATGGCTATCATTCGAATGACGCGCGTGGCGTGACTGCAGGCTCTGGAATACGTTCAAATGGTTTAGTCAGAACATTTGGTCAAGAAGTCGGCATCAGAACTGAAATCATCAATGGCTTGCAAACTACGCTCGCTTTGTTCCAACTGGATAATGCATCCGAGATTGTGTATATAGGTGATGCTGGTACCACGGCAGATTCAGGTCGTCGTAGTCGTCGCACCGGCTTTGAATTTAATAACTACTTCAAAGCCACTAAGTGGCTCACCATTGATGCAGATTTTGCTTATGCAAGAGCTCGTTTTAGAGATCCAAGCACATCCGGTGATGGCAATTTTATTGCAGGTGCAGTCGAAGGCGTGGCATCTGTAGCCGCCATTATCGATAATCAAGGGCCTTACTCAGGTTCGTTACAACTACGTTACTTCGGTCCACGCCCTCTAACTGAAGACAATGCACTACGCTCAAACTCAACCGCTACGGTGAACGGAAAGTTAGGCTACAAAGTAAATAAAGACACCAAGATCGAGCTTGTTGGATTTAATCTCTTAAACAGTAAACATTCAGCGATTGACTATGCAGTCGATTCATATACAGGAAAAGATGCCGCTGGAAATAATACAGTATTACACCCTGAAGCAAATGGCCCCTATCGTGTATTCCACCCTATAGAGCCACGATCATTTCGCGTCTTGCTGATCACACGCTTCTAAAAGACGGTAACTACTTACTGTGCTGCAGTAAGTACACAGACATCACTACCGTCAGCTGGAATTTTAGGTTCAACTAATTTCTTTAACGGCACCCACGCAACAGAAGTCGCGAGTCTCACCACTGTCTCTAATACATCACCTGCATTCGGCCCTACTGAAAATTTATCGAACTGTCCCTTCACTTCTATGGGTATAGATAAGCTCAAAAATTGTGATGTCTTAGCCTGAGGCTGCATGCGTATGGCAAGTTTCTCTTGATTGAAATTAACGGATGCATTGCCTGTGACACGCATCTCACTGGTATCAATAACTAAAGATTTCTGTTGTAGTTTGCCTTGATCTAAAGTGAAACGACCTATCGCGCAATTCACTTTAGAGGCATTGTTACTATCAATGGTAGGCAACAAGGCTACCAATACATTCACTGCCCACATATCGAAGACACCGGATTTTAAATTCTCAGGCCAGACCGCAAATTCTATACTTCCCTTACCTGTTTTTAAAATCTCTGACAAACGTGGTGCACGCGCTGCCACATCCACATGCACAGTGACTTTACCCTTCATATCAGATTCAGGTTTAATTCGTCTCGCTAAAATACCGTATTCAAAATTATCGATATCGATTTTAAGATCAGCCTGTATATCTTTATCTGTTGGCTCATAAGAGAGCGACCATTTCGCAGCGCCACCTGGAACTGCAATCTTCACTGGCCCTATCTCAGCGCGACCATCTTGCAAGCGGGCACGCAAACTACCATTTCCCATTTGATCTTTACCTGACATCACACGTTCAACATCAACTGCCAACGTTGCATTCATTTTGCGCAATGTGGTTGGACTTAACATACTCTGCACTTGATCACTCGCTTGCGTTGCTTTTTTGTTGATTGCATCACGATCTACTGATTTTTTATCAGGTGGCTGCTCTGCACTATTCCCAGTTGCAGTCCAACCTTGCGTCGGAAAATCTTCTAATTGAATGAGTGGTGCATTCAATGCTATATCTAACTTAGAGCGACCACTTTCTGTATCCATCGTACCGCGACCATTCAAGATACTGTTAGCCACTTGTAGACGCAGATTTTTAACTTCATAACCACGATTAGACATTCGGAACTGACCACCGACTGACCATGGTCCCCATGGAGGTAGTGCGACTTTGAAAATTTTATCTAGTTGATTAAGTCGCTGACCTTGTACTTTCAACGCAAGCTCTACATCACGTGAGTCAATATTTCTATCTAAACTACCGCTGAGTGTTAATTCCGTTTGCACTGCTTTAATCACTAATTCAAAAGGTACACGTAAGCTAGGATTAATTAAATCTTTAGCAGAAGCAGTTTGAATGTTAATTTCTAAGGGCGTCTCATCGAAGTTACCTGCAATGAGTAATTTTAATTTTTCACCAGGGGTTGCAATTAACGAGCCTTGATTGATGGCGATATTAATTGAAGACCTTGTATTTTTATCTTGTAAGCTCAACTTACCGCCGGCGATCTCAGCTTGCAATTGGGCTTTAGCGATTAATCCTGATAGCTGACTAGACTGACTATCTAAATAAAAACCTACATGATCGAGTGATGCTTGCATATCACTCGCAAGCTTTAACTGCTGTATGATGCGACCTGCATTTACATTATCTGCAGATAACCATAATTGCACACGCGGTATATCATCGCGTAAATCAAGCATGACAGCACCATCAAAGGCTGTCTCAGCGATGTCCGCATGAAATGGCGAGGTTTGCATAAAACCATTTCGTATCGTGCCATCAAAACGTAAATCTCGAATTGCTATCTTGGCGCCCTCAACCGAGCGTACTCTAATATTGAGATCAGCATCATCAAGTATGATTTTCTGCGGCAGTATCGGTATGTCTAGCGATGCACTTCCGGCTGATGATTTAACAGTCTTAGATTTTTCTGGTTTGTTATTGGTTGATGCTGCTACCGGCATTAAGGAATCGAGTTCAGCACTATCAATATTGGAGGCATCTAACTGGACTTGTAGATGTGATCTTCCTGCTTTTAATGTACGAGCGACATCTACATACATATTGCTGCGCCCAAGTTGAAACACTAAATTTGATAGCTTCCAGTTATCACCGGCTGTACTGACTTGTCCTGCTAAGGCTAGCGGTGCATCAGCACCGGGACGCAAGC
Organism: Oxalobacteraceae bacterium; assembly: GCA_027486615.1. Classification (GTDB taxonomy): domain Bacteria; phylum Pseudomonadota; class Gammaproteobacteria; order Burkholderiales; family Burkholderiaceae_D; genus Pernthalerella. The sequence continues at coordinate 4,554 of JAIXOW010000057.1, forward strand.
CAAACCAATTAGCGACTTCACCTGCACGCTCAGCTCCTACACTAAAGCTAATATCCGCCTGCTGCTGATTTGCATTCAGATTACCTGCTATGCGTGCAATTAAACCCTTGGATTGCGCAATCAATTCTATGGGCGTTATACCAGTTGTCATGCTAGTGACAAGATCACCACCATAGAGTTGTGCATCTACAGAATTACCTAATAAGCTGCCGCGAAAATTTCCTTGTAATGGGCTACTTTCAGGCAGTGCGATACTCAATTGATCAACAGTGAAAGCTACAGGTTTACCACCCTGCACATTACCGTAACTTAAACGACTATTTAGTAATTCAAGTCGCACAGAAAGTGCACGCATTAAATCACTACCGCGATTTCCCTCAGAGGTAAGTTGTAATTTAAGTTTACCTAACTTGCCTTCTATCCCTTGTACACCAGTGAGAAATTCAGCTAAACCAGCTATGTCAGCACGCTCACCACCAAAATCAAATTTAAAATTGGGTTTAGTGCGAGAAGCATCAATCTTAATCTCACCTTTAAGCGGAACGCCTGCTACATTCGCTTGTAATGGCAAGGCGAGTTTACCTTGCTCAAGTTTTAATCGCAGACCAGCATTACTAATATCACCTGGCAAACTCAGCCAGCGATCAACTTTCATCTCTAGATCAATATCGTATTTTTTTAGCTGTTGTAAATCAAAACTTGCACTTGCAAGACTTTGATACAAAGCACGCAAATCTGTGGGAGGATCTTCATCCTTCTGATCTTGACCAAGAAAAGGACGTAAATCTAAAGTAGACATAACGAGCTTGCCACTTAAACGTGGACGCTCTTTTTTCATATCAATGCTGAGCTGTCCTTGCATGGCTGTTTTACCTAACATGCCAGAAAGATCCGTCAACGTGATTTCACCGGGTGCGACTTTTAAATAAGCACCAATACCTGCCGCACCGGCATTTGGTAAATCAATTTCTAATAAACGACCAAATTTAGCTAGATCTGGTGTGCCTAAACCAAATCGCAAACTAGCATTTTTTTCACCAAGATTGCCATTAATATTTAATACGCTCTCTATGAATTCTAATTTTATAGAAACTGGCCAAGGCTCACGCCCTGCTACTAATGAAACTAAAGACCCACCTTTGATTTGTAATTTATAAGGTAAATCATTATCTATACGACCACTAGCCGTGGCATATAAACCAGCGTGGGCTGGCACTGCAGCTTCGAATTTATCAAGAGCGAAATGCTGTGCTTTTCCATTCACGCCTTGATACGTCACTTGTAAACCAGAGAGTGCAATCTTCTTTATGTCTATGCTAGCCGCAAGCTGTTCTACTGACATTGCATCTGCGACATCAGTCTCTTTTTTATCTGAGTTATCTTCTGCAAGATCAAACGTCCAATTGTTTTTTCCGTTTACCTGCTGTTGCAATAAAACTTTAACGTCATGCCCTGATAACTCTTCAGCTCGAATTGTCTTATCTAATAAAGGCAGTAAATCAAGCGCGATTTTAATTTCACCCACTTGGAGAAAGTCACCGCCCTCAAAACCTCGCGGCTGAGCAACGTGCACATCACGTATCAACAAGGCAGGAAATAAACTCACACGGAGCTTTAGCTCACCTTTTAACTGAACTGAGCGACCTAATTTTTTTGACAATAAAGTGGAGATTTTTTCTTGATAAGGGCCAGCATCTATTTGAATGCCAATCAAAGCGACATACACCATCATCAATAAGAATACTGCTAGCGCAGTTCGCCATGACCTTAGCCATTTTTTGGCTAAGGTGAGTCGCTGGTGAGAATTAGAACCTTGAATCGGTAGAGTCATTGCGCGTGCCTTAATGCCACATAGACCTTGCAATTTTAACAGGCTGTTGCCGAGTCAAATGAGATCTCAACTCAGCAGCAGTAAGGCCAATTTAGAGCTGTTTATGAAAGCTATTAAAGCGCTTTACAGCAGCAGGACTAGGCGCTGCAGGTCGTGGCAATTTATCTAATCCACTGGCAAGTAATTTATCCATGCGGGTTGCCGGTGATGGATGGGTAGAGAACAATAGCTCTGCACGTGGATCATTTCCCTGCAAAGCCATGAGTTTTTCGAGTACGCTTAATGCTGCAGCTGGATCGTAACCAGCGCGTGTCATGATTTCTACACCCATACGATCAGCTTCAAACTCTGCACCTTTATCTAAACCACGTGCATACATTTGACTACTGAGTCCGGCTATTTTGTCGCCCTCTTCATCTTTGCTCATTTCTTGCAAATTCTTAGCGGCTTTTTCAACTAATCGCTGACGTTGAACCACGGTGTAGTGATGCTTGCGTATCACATGCGCTACTTCATGCGCCAAAATAAATGCCAACTCATCTTCTGTTTCAATCAGCTTTAATAAACCACTACTAATCAATACATAACCTGCTGGCGCAGCAAATGCATTAATACCATCGGATTTAACTGCTGCAAAGCGCCAACGATAATTTGAACCTGTGACTGCAGCAACAGAATTACCCACTAAATTTAAGTAGCGCTGCACAGGCGCAGCATCCACTAGAGGAGCAGCACCTAATATGGTTGCAGCAGCAGACTGCCCTATATTTTCTTCATCATTATTCGCAGCGAGCGCAGGCAAGGCGAACAATGCAGCAGCAAGCAAGCATGTTTCTAGAGTTTGATTACCAGTCATCTTTACGCTTCTTTTTCTTAGGAGTGTCATAGTCATCGTCAGCAGGTGTATCGGTCGCTTTTACTTTTTCTTCTTGCTTTGCTACAGGTTCAGCAGGAGGAACAGTGAGTGCAATTTTCTCGGTTAAAGGTTGAATGCCACCTTCCGTTCTAAATGCTGGTACAACTGATGCATCTAGCACATAGCTTTCTAATTTCACGACAGCTTGTGGATCAGGTTTACCTTGCAATAAATCTTTTGCTGACAGACCACGCGCTGCAGAAGTCGAGACAATATTGCCTTTACCTGTGCGCCCTGTATCTAAAGCGACAGAACCACCGGTAGTTGAAGCCATATTGACGACACCTAGCTTTACCCAACCCTTCTTACCACCTGCATCGACTTCAACCCAAAAGCCCTGACGCTTGGTAATTTTTAGTGGGGTACCTGCTTTTGCATCGGCTGTTTTTGCACCGTCAGGTTTATCAAAAAGTCCTGTATTTTCTTTCAGAGTTTGTGCTTGTAAATTTACAGCCGAAAAAAACAATGCCAGAAAAAACAATACATAAGAAAAATAACGATAGTGCGTCATAAAGCCTCAGGTTTTCAGCTAAGTGAATGAATACGTTAAGTTATGAATAAAAGTCACTCCGAAATCAGGTGTAACCTTTATTTTTTACCAATCTTTGTCTTTAGATTTTTTCTTTTTAGGCGCATATTCATCATCAGCAGAGTCGGACTTACCACCGTCTGATTTAGCCAGATCATCACCTGCACCTTTAGGTAGTGGTCTTAGTTGCAAACCACCATCCTCTAATACTTCCTCAGCACCGGAAATTAACTTTGCAGTCGACATTTGTGAAGTCACTGCCGTGATCTCAACGACTCCAACATCACTTTCCTGACGACCGAGTGACTCCTTCGTGTAAGGATCCACCATAGGCGCACCCAACTTCACTAATTTATATTTGCGACCATTTTTTACGGTAATACCACCTTGATTCAAGGTGAGTGTTTTACCTTCTGTAGCTATCACTGCAATCGGATAGATTGCATTGAGTATAGTTTCACCTATCTCTTGCGCAATGTCCGTGGCATGCATGCCTATGGTTTTACCTGTTACAGTACGACCACGATGATTATACGTTTGCGCAAATTTGATTTGCTGGGTAGGTACATCAATTACGCGGATATCCACTGTCACTGGCATATTAATGCGTTCCATTTCACGTCCATTCGGACGCGTAATAGTTTCAGCGCTTTGAGAAAAATCTTTTAAGACTAGCACCACAATATAGTCACTCGCTACTTTCGCGGTGAGCTTGACCATTTCTTCAATCGGCATATCACCTTTACGGATCAAGCCTTTTTCATTTTCCACAGCACCGCTATTGCGTCTATCTAACATTGCAAAACGACGTGTTTGTGTGAGATATGCCTCAGTCCCTGCAGAAAGCTGTTCTGCAAACTGAATAGCAGATGTATCGCTTAACAAAGCATTGATTATCGCAACCGGAGTGACGGCTAAGCGCAAACGTTTCATTTGCCCTGATTGTTCATAGCGCGGAATTTGCGCCTGAATCTTGACCATCGTTTGTCCCGAATCTGCATCTTTCCCTTGCTCGAGAACTTGATAACTCTTCACTACACCTTTAGAAAGCTTATTAATATTCTGCTTAAAGCTTTCACTATTGCTTGCATTGCCATCTTTTACTTGCTGTTGCATTTCAACTGCCGTAGCAGATTCCATATGCGCACCAGTCACTTGCGAGACTGCGTTATCAAGTGCATCCAAGGTAGCAAGCCTGACATCTTTGCCGTAGCCCACTACGGTCACATCGATGATCTCTACCTTGCCCTGAGCATGAACCTGCATAGACAAAAAAAACAATGCAGCAAAAAAGTAGCGCATCCAACCTAATGAAGTAGTCATCATTTTCCTTAACGAGCGATCATGCATTAACGTAGATTAACTTGGTTAATAATGGCATCAGCCGCTTGTTTTGCAGATTTCTCTAATGCCTTACGCTGTGCATCTAATTCTTCAGCACCGCGACCATCAGTTGTACGGTTAGCTGCACCCAGCTGCTTACTACGGCGGCCAGTCAAGCTATAAGCTTGCACGTTGACGTTACCAGTTGCCATCGTTAATCCCGTGTCGGCATCTTTACGTGTACCGTCTAAGGAAATTTGTGCAATCACGAATTTACCTATCTTGCACTCTTTTAACTTGGTGAATATATCTGCCATAAATTTATCTGGTAAACCACCGGTTGGTGAATCGGCATAGATTTCAGAGAATTTTTCTGCGGGTGGTAATTTGCAATCCGCGACCAATTCACTCCACATGGAGATATCAATTTTATTCACGCGCAAAGTTTCACTGATACGATTTTGTAAGTCCGCCATTTCAGACCAAGCCTTGTAGGTTAACTCTGCACCCTTACTCTCAGTTGTACCACTGGTCACATCTGTACGTCCGGTCGTTACAGAGGAAGTATCAGTGTTGGACTCTGCAGTTGAATTTTCTTTGGACTCACCAGAATCTTTACTGGAGTTGGTACCCGATGTACTTTCTGTCGATTGTTTTTTCTTGGTTACACGTTTATCAAATGATTTTTTCACATCGATCACACGTGCCATAACAAGCAAAGCTACGTCGTCTTCACCTTCTTTTTTATCCGCTTCGCTCTTACCACCCGCTTTTGCAATCGAGCGTAATTTACTTTCAATTTGATTTTCATTCACGGTTGCCTTGATGCGTATCACGCATTCACCTGATTTACACTCTTCATTGGCAACGGTAATATCAATCATTAAATCGTCTAAATTTTCCAATAGCAGTTTTTCATTCGCTAGTACGTTATCTAATTTAGCACCATCAATCTCAGCCTTATAGTTGTTCCAAGCAGATTTTTTAGCCGCCACCAAAGCTTCTTTTTTATCTTTGCCTGTACCTTGACCACGTACAAATTTTTGCTGAGCCTGAGCAAAGCCTGCAATACTGACTAATAAAACCAATACTGCAAAACTAGAGAATAATTTTTTTAACATAGCGATCTCACTAATAATAATTAATATAGAAAATTTATCGCGCATTAGCGCATTGTTTTAAAACCTTAGGAATCGCATCTTTAATGCTGTCATAGTTCACACCCAGTGATGTAATTGTTTCTGCATCATTTTTAGCAATCCCCTTCATGAGGCCGCTTAGGGTGCGATATAACAAGCGATCAAAGAAAACAAAATCTCTATCTTGATTGTCATCATCTGGCTGATCGTAGCGGATGATGTCACTATCTTCAGGCGCACCAGCAACCACTTGAAGAATTTTCTGCTGATCGGCTGGTAGACCTCTATCAAAGATTCGTATACCAATGATTATGCGGCGTTTGAGATAAATAATTCCTTGTTGACGACTCGGTACTTTTTCCTTGGTAGCTTTAATCAATACCACTTCAAATTCAAGATCAGCATCTGGAATAGCAATTTTATCTTGTGTGATCAAGCTCTCTGAGAATTTTGTTGCATAGCGATTCGCTAGCGCATCCGTTTCTTTATATGGCAGCAATGGAATATCTAATCCATCACAAATTGCTGCACTAGCTTGAAAGCCTAGAAAATCTGCATTGAACTTTTGGTCTAATTTATATTCCTGCAGTTGAGCGAGCGCACCCTCAGTCACCTTAGAACTTGTCACCCGTGCAAAAAAATTTGGACTATAGCCCGCATTCCATTTACCAAAACGACCAAGGAAAGTCGCAAATGCTGTGGCATGTACTAAGTAGGAATCTCCTAACATATCAACTGCATTTTCACTCGCTTTACTCACATCAGGAATTTTGCGTGTATCACGCGTGACGAAAGAAAATGACGACATAATGCGCCAGCCAGAACTCTTTTCATAGTTCAGAATCAGACCAACGCCAGAAAGAAAAGTCACTATAGAGCCATCAATCGTTGGCTCTTTCAAATCAACACGACGAATTGCAGTGGAGGCTTCATAGTCATGCGCCATTCCTAGTAGATAGTCCTCACCTAATTTCACTTCAGGCTTAAAGACCACCAACTGTGGAGTTAACTTAGTTAATTGCTCTTTCAACGCATCATTCATGAACTTGAATGCTTGCGAATCACTGATTGAAACACCACCGCGTTTTTTTTGTAGATAGCGACGTGTTAATTCATAACGAGCTTGATCGGGACCACCATTTAAACCAAAACCTACCCAGACTGGAGCAGATTTTGGTTTTGATCGATCTGCAGCATAAGCTGGCAAAAATCCAGGCAAGCCAGCTGCAACCACCCAACCTGCTGCTGCTTTTAGCAGCGTTCTGCGTTTATTAAATTTCATACGTTGTTACCATTTACCTGAATCTTTAGCGAGATCTTCCGCTACTTTTTTCTTATCTGGTACGGCTACATTTTTTGCTCGCATAGCTTGTTCCCATTTGGCTGCAAAGACACAGCTTCTAATCAACGCATTTTGTGCTTCTGCCATAGCTGGTGTCAGCATTGCAGCTCTCACCATTAAGTCGTCTTGCTCTCCGCCTTGATTTTGTTGACCAGAGCCGCCAAATAATTGACTTGCCAAATCAGATTGCATTTCTGCGATCAGACCTTGTGCTGCATAACGTTTTTGTTGAGCTTGTTCCAGTAATTTCGTTTGCTCAGGTGCGAGATCACCTAATTGCTGATACATAGTCAGCAGCATTGCTTCTGATTGCGGATCTACATTACCAAAGGTTTCTTTGTCACCTTTTTTAACTGCAGTCAAAGACTCATATGAAGCCAAAGTACCTTGTAAGGCATTGGCGTTTTGACTTAGCTCTACAACTTTCTTACCTAATGAAGCTGATTCCTCATTATATTTATGTGCAGTCTGACCTAACTTACCAGCGCGAGTTGTTGGATAACGACTGTAGTAATTTCTTTGAGCGATTTCAATTTTTTGAAAAGTTTCATTAAACGATTCAAATGCAGGGAATTGACCAGGCATACTTTTGGTCACTGCAAAAGCTAACTGGTTATAAGGGACTTCATAATTATTTTTATCCCACTCAAAACGACCACGCGACTGCAGGTATTCCATTTTTTTATTACCAGCTTGCGTTAATAAACCCATAGCTGTACGTATTTCTTGTTTGGTACCAAGTTCGCCATATGCAGCTAATCTTGCGCGAAAGGTTAATGCTGTCCAATGCTCAGAACCTGCTTGTTTAACTAACTCAGACCAACGATCTGGTTTGATAGAAATTTGAGGCGAAGATAAGTGCAAAAATGCCAGCGCCATACGTGCATCATTTTTAATTTGTGCATCACCCGATTTCTTTGATAAATCAATAATCACCGCTAAGATCTCTGGCTCAGGAAAAGCCAAAAAACTATCGTAGAGTGTGCGAACTTTTACAGATTCAAAAGTTGAACGCCAATAAGAAGCACCCACATAAGCCTTAGATTCAGATGGTTTATTCAAAGACTGAATGAAAGCATCTTGCAAAGACAGCATTTCTTTGACATTAAATTCTTCTTTAACTAAAGCAGCGACAACTGCTGGATCCATCTTTTTATTACCTAAAACAGCAGTTTGTTGTTTACACCAACTTTCCATAGAACCCAGCACGCTACCCTTATTTTGGGCATGTACATTTGATGAGAGAGATAATGAAATGAGTAATGCTGGCACTAGGGCCGCAGAGAAATGCTTAGCTAACATGTGGGATTTGCCTTTTAATTAATAGATTGTTTATTTGGTAATTCAGAGATATCAAAAATTAGATGGACAATAGTGTCTGATATTAAACCTTAGATATCAAGATAGTTTTATAATTTAGTCTGAATTTAAATTCTTCAAAGTTGATTTCTACGCTTTTGTTTAACATTATCTGCGGCTATGGTTAATGCTAATGATTTATTAAATTTATTATTCATTTAGCATGTAATCAACAAGCCAATAATTGCACCAATCCTAAGCAGATCATCAAAATTGAAAACACTAATTAAAACTCTGGTTGATGTAAAACTTACCATTCAATCTAGCATCGCCAGTGCAGCTAGACGGTATGACGCTAGAACATTAATTACTATTGGTTTGATTGCGACTGCTTTTGCTATTTCTTCTTTTATCGCAGACAAGATTAGTGAAAGAAAATCTAGTTCTAAAAGCGATGCTTTATTAAAAATTAGATTTTCTAGTCCCGCACCTGCTAAAGACATCATTATTGTTGATGTAGACGAACGTTCACTCGCTCTATTATCAAAAACTAAAGGTAATTGGCCTTGGCCACGCGACACACTCGCTGATGGCATTCAAAAAATATCGGATCTCGGTGCAAGAGCGATTTTATTTAATGTATTAATGTCGGATTTTGATAAACGTAATCCGGATGCAGATGCAGCTATGGAAATGACTGCAGGGTTAATAAGACCCATCGCCTTTCCATTAATACGCTTAAATCCTAAAAACGATTCACAGAGTAACTTTAAAGTTGCTAGTTTAACTGGTGTGGAATGGACGAACAAAGATGATTCCGCCACCATTGCTTTAATTCATCCAGCGTTCCCCACCATGATGGATAGACTGGGTGTAGCTGATCAAAAACCTGATAGAGATGGCATTGTCAGAACTTATCCTCTTAATTGGGTAGAACCCAATTACAAATTGCCTTCGATTATTAAAGCAACTATGACGTCGGCTGGTTTAGATGTGAACTCTTTACCTGATGAATTAACACTAAATTGGCGTAATAAAAAAGGCGCATATCAACGTCTTTCTTTTGCAGATGTGTTGAGCATGAATGAAAAATCACCAGAAGCATTAGCACTTAAAAATGCGTTTGTTGTATTAGGCGTCTCTGCACCCGGTATAGGTCAAATTAAACCCACTGCAGTCAAATCGATAGAAGATGATAATGAAATTTTAGCGACTGCCTTGGATGATGCAGTAAATGGCTCTTACTTCAGAACAGCACCTAGCTGGTTATTATTAATTGTTACGATAGCCTTAATCTGGGTCATCATCTATTTAGGAATTTTACGCATTTCACCAATTAAAATTAATCAAATTTTTGTGGTCTTGCAAGCTGCATTAGCCGCCATCACTCTTCTGGCTGTGAGTTACACCACTATCTTGGTTGATTTATCTGGCCCCATGTCTTTTGCTTTATTAGTTTTTGCTGGTGTGAAGATTATTCGCATGATGAGTGATAACTCTTCCAGAGGAAAACCAGGATATAGAAAACTTGATATTCAATCTGGCTCAGCTGAAATGATCTTAGTTGGCTTTAGACGAAATATCGTAGGCCACAAAAAATACATGGCGTGGGAAAAACAATGCCACAAACTTGTAGGTATGCGAAATGTGATTCGGATTGATGATTTATTCGGAGGCACTAGCTTTCTCGGAAAAGCGTTTGAAGAATATACAGCGCTGATTATTCTTGCTGAGAGCGATCAACAAAAAAATGAAATTATTGCTATCTTTTCTAATGCTCCAGAAAATA
>JAIXOW010000037.1 GCA_027486615.1 Oxalobacteraceae bacterium
AGCCAGAATGCTCTTTCCATTCCCAGACTTTCTCTAAGAATTTTTCGCGACCTAAATCATGACGTGAAATTTTTTGCGCATCGAGTTGGCGCTCCACCACGATTTGCGTTGCGATACCTGCGTGATCGGTGCCAGGTATCCAAGCCGTGTTATGGCCACGCATACGATAGTAGCGAGTCAAGCCATCCATAATCGTCTGATTAAATGCATGCCCCATATGCAGCGTGCCCGTCACATTCGGTGGTGGCAGCTGAATGCTGAATGATGGTTTATTGGCATCGGTAGTCGCAGCGAAATAGCCGCGCTTTTCCCATTCGGCACGCCAATGTTGTTCAATTTCTGCCGGTTCGAAGGCTTTAGCCAGTTCCATGATTTTGCTCAATTTTTTGCGGAAGGCTGAATTATACGGGGCAGCAAAGGATAGGTGGAATCAGTATCGAAGCTGGAAATGCGGATTTGGCGATGCATTAAAAATAATCGGCAAGATTAAATAAATAAAAGCTAGCCAATCGATATAAATAGTTAAAAGACGCAGTTTTTTAATGAATTCACTGAAATAAATAATAAAACCATGAAACTGAATTTGATAAAGCACAACTCAATTGCCTGCAATTCGCGCTTGCCTAAGAAGAATCTAAATCAAGTCTCGATTTTTTTGGCAAGCATTGATAAACAATTGAATGGAGTATTGAAAATATATTATGGATAGATCAACTCACTCGACTTCTAGACCAAAACATCTAGAGCAAAATCTAAATAGATTAAATGTAGACACAGGCAACAATAAACCAACTTCAATCTCACAGAATCAAACAGCCCCGCCCACCTTAAGAAACATCGCAGAAAATAATGAAAAAATAATCTATCCATCCATTCAAGTAAAAGAACAAAAAAATTCCCTCATTGAGCTTGATGCTGACAGCAGCATTGTTGAATCATCTTCATATTCTGATGAAGATGTAAATGAAAATTTCAAAAAAAATGCTTCAGAGCCCACCTTAATTTCACGTCCTTCTTTAGGGCAGAAAAAGAACGGTGCTGAAGCTTCCGAGGTGGGTTCAATACCTTTTTTTGAACATATGCCAGAGGATGTCATCAGAAAAATCTTGTTTGAGCAGCTCATCGATTTAAATGACATTCATAAGACGGCAAAAAATCTGATGCATTTCGCGAGCATCAGTAAATTTAATCGTGAATATGTAAGAGTATTATTGACAGAAGAAGGGATGCGTGAAGTTTCTTTTGAAATCACCAAGTCAGTTATACCAAATTTATTAGCTACGTTGGCGAACGATAAAAAAGCAAAATTCACACAAACTGATATCGATTATTTAGTACGCAACTATCCTTATCTTACTGTTGATTGCTCATACCAAAAAAATATAAAGTTTACAAATAGAGGGCTTGAGGCACTGAAGAAGATCGTGTCTCACTCTGGATTGCAGGAGATAAGAATCATCAGTAATCAACCAGCAAATAACCAAGGTGTTAATGATAGTTTTACAGCTTATAGTAATAACTGCTTAGATTTAATATATTCATTGTTATCGAGAAAAAGTTCAAGCCCTGTCAAGGTTGATTTGATATTTAAAAATTGGTTGCCTCCCCTTAATTCCAAAAATGAGTTGGAAGATAAATCCTTTGATACGATAAAAAAAATTCAAAACAAAGCAAATAGATGCGATAACGTGATCTTTGGCGAAATAAATTTGATCTATAAAACTTGGGACACTCCTGTAACTTCACTCAATTTCAATCCTTTTGATACTCGTTTGCTAAAGTATCAATTTAATTTTATAAAAATGATGTGTAATATCGCAGTCACGCATTCTGCGCATACGATTTGCCTTAAATGTTTGGGTCTTTTTGATGCTGATATTTCATTAATACTTAATGAATTAATAAAGTTTGACAAATCATCTTTAAGGCATCTAGATTTAAGTCGCAATCATATTGAGATAGCTACTGCTCAAAGTCTTATTACATTGCTTCAGTCAGAAAAAACTTACTTAAATACTTTAAAGTTAGATGACTGTGCCATTCGCCATGATGAGCTTAATATTTTAAATGAGGAATTTAAAAGAAATCAAAGTTTAGAATTAGTTGAAATCAAAAATATTGATTTTTTACCACATGATCACCCGATAAGAGATACTAAAAAAGTAAAACTTACTTAACACGAGTTGTAATTTGGCCTAGTTCTCAAGACGTTACTTATTCATCAAAAATTCCGCCCTTACAGGGCGGTTTTTTATTCTTAATCGATAGTGGATCTTGTAAAGATACTTGAGATGGAATGGTCGTCTATCGAACATAGCTTTATAGCGAACGTACTTAAATAAATACCAGAACTTTGAAACTGAATTTGATAATACGCAACTCAATTGCCTGCAATTCGCGCTTACTTATGCAAAATCTCATCTAAGAATCGAAATTTTGATAGTAAGCATTGATGAATAATTGAATAAGGTATTAAAAATATATTATGGATAGACTCACGCACTCTTCTGGAAGACCAAAACATCTAGAGCGAAATCTAAACAGATTAGTTGTAGATAGAGGCAACAATAAACCAACCTCCATCTCACAGAATCAAACAGCCCCGCCGAGCTTACGTAACATCGCAGAAAAAAATGGAATAAAGCTCTATCCATTTATCCAACAGAGTGAATACAAATATAAAGATTTATTAAATAGCTCTGAAACTGACAGCAGTAGTATTGCTGAATCATCTTCATCTTCCGCTGAAGATGGTGGACTCAAAAAACTCACTTCCGAAATTATCTTAAGTTCTCGACCAACTTCAACAAAGGAAAAATATAGTCCGACATCCTCCGAAGTAAGATCTTTTCCATTCTTTGAACATATGCCTCTTGAGATAATCAGAAAAATGCTGCTTGAGAATCTCATTGATTTGAATAATCTTCAGGCAACAGCAAAAAATCTGATGCAGTTTGCTAGGACCAGTAAAATTAATCGTGAATTGGTAAGAGTGTTATTAACAGAAGAAGGGGCGCAGGAAGTTTCATTTGAAATCACTAAATCATTTATACCGAATTTGCTAGCAACACTGGAAAACGATAAGAAAGCTGAATTCACTCAAGCAGAACTTGATCGTTTAGTACGCAACTATCCTTATCTTACTTTGGATTGTTCATATGTGATAAATAAAGAAAATTTTACAAATCAAGTACTTCAAGTACTGAAGAAAGTCGTGTGTCATCCAGGCTTGAAGGGGATAAGAATTATTAGTAATCCACGTGCTCAAATCTCTGAGCGTAATGACAAGTACCTTGCCTACAATAATATTGGCTTAGAATTAATTTATTCACTGTTATCAAGGGAAAGCGCAACCCCTTTAAAAGTTGATTTCAAATTGAATAATTGTGAGCCACCTATTGATACCAAATTCAGGATAAATGAAAATTCATTTGAATTAATAGAAAAAATCCAAAATAGAGCAGATAAATGCGAAAGCGTGATCTTCGGTAAGATGGATTTGAGCAGAAGTAAATTCATGCCCAATGAAGATTTTGATGTCTTTGGGGATAATTCAATTAATAATCGACAATATCATTTCAATTATATAAAAATGATGTGCAATATTGCACTCACGCATTCCGCGCATACAATTTCTCTAGTTGATTTGATGCTTTTAGATAGAGAGCTTGGTTTGATATTTGATGAAATTATGCTTTGTGATAAATCTTCATTGCAAAATTTATATTTGAGCAGAAATGAAATTGATGCATCTGCAGCCGAAAGTCTGAGTGTATTACTTCAATCGGAGAACGCTAATTTAAAGATTTTAAATTTAGATGGCGTTTATCTTTCTAATGAGGGATTAAATATTCTTGCGGAAGCATTAAAAAATAATCAAAGTTCAGAATTGATTGTAATATTAACTGGCCGTGCCCATAACTTAGATCACCCAATAAGTAATGATAAAAGAGTGAGATTCATTGAATAGTCTTGGTAAATTCGTTTAGTTCTCAAGACGTCACTTATTCATCAAACATACCGCCCTCAAAGGGCGGTTTTTTATTCTTAGTCGATAATCGGTTTTATGAAGCCATTTCATGTCGAGATGAATCACTGTCGCACATAGTTTTATATAGGGTGCATTTAAATAAATAGAAGAACCATGAAACTGAATGTGAGAATGCTCAACTCAATTGCCTGAAATGCGCGCTTGCCTGTGCAAAAGCTCAATCAAGAATCGAATTTTTGATGGCAAGCTTTGATAGTCAATTGATTTGGAGTATTAAAAATATATTATGGATAGACTCACTCACTCTACCGGAAGACCAAAACATCTAGAGCAAAATCTAAACAGATTCGATACGGCCACCCACAAGAAAAAGCCAACTTCTGCTTCTCAAGAAAAAGCAACCCAACCTACCTTGCGTAACATTACGGAAAATAATAGAAAAATAATCTATCCATCCATTCAACTGCAAGAATATAAAAATTCAATAATTAGACATGATGATGACAGTAGTATTGTTGAATCATCTTCTGGTTCAGATGAAGAACTTAATAGTGCATTCAAAAGCTCTACCTCCGAAATCACCTTATGTTCACGTCCTTCTTCAGTACAAAAGAAGAATGGGGTCGAACCTTCTGAGGGGCGCTCTATTCATTACTTTGAATATATGCATGAAGATGTAATCAGAAAAATCCTGTTTGAGCACTTCATTGATTTCAATGATATTCCGACTACAGCAAAAAATCTGATGCATTTTGCGAGTATTAGTAAATTTAATCGACAATTTGTAAAGAATTTATTGAAAGAAGAAGTGTTGCATGAAGTTTCGTATGAAATCACAAAATCAGCTATACCAGATTTACTAAGCAATATAGCAGACGATAAAAAAGAAAAATTCACAATATCAACAATACCCGATTTATTAGCTATGTTTGTAAAAGGTAAAAAACAAAATATTGCTCAAAAAAATATCGATAGCTTAGTTCGTGAGTGGCCTTATCTTACTATTGATTGTTCTCACAAAAAAAATCTATACTCTGACAGAGGTCTAGAAGAACTAGAAGAAATTATGCTTCACCCTGATTTGAAGGGGTTAAGAATTATTAACAATATCCCAGATAAAATAGATGGTATGGGGCATGAGTATTTTAAGCAAAATGATAAAAACCTTAATTTGATATATTCATTGCTATTGAGAGAAAGTAAAGATTCATTAAAAATTGATATAAATTTTAAAAACTG
>JAIXOW010000286.1 GCA_027486615.1 Oxalobacteraceae bacterium
GAAGAAAACAAGAGAGACTACGACAAAAATACAGAGTTTCGTCAATTCATGCGGAGATACATGGCCCTGTCCACTCTACCTGCGCATCAAATGCTAGCCTGCTACACACAACTTAAGCAAGAAGCGCAGCACCAACCTCCCCGAATTAAGAAACGTCTGAACAAGTTGCATACAGACTACTTCGAGAAGCATTGGTTTCGCACGGTATTTTATTTTTTAACAATTTAAACTGTACAAATATGTTATTTTTTAACAAATTAAACTACAGTGGGGTCTATTTATTTTGGGGTCTCGTTATCCGGATTTTGTAATTGAATTCCTGATAACGAGACCCCAAAATTCCGGATAGATTTTATCCGGATAACGAATCACCAAATTGTATTGCAATATTTTGTGTGATATTAGTCTTTCATGTAGATATCTGATTTATTATGCAATTGATTTCAGGTGACGCCGGACGTAATCTCAACCTTTGGACTTCCACACAAAACTAACAATGTTTGTGAAAGCCTACATAAGAAGTAAGAATATTAATATTTATTTTACACACTATGGTCACAACCCTTACCTATTACTGGGTCAGGGTGGATTTCTGATTGTACAGTTAAGATGTGTATGTGTAATGAATTCCACGTTTGTCATTAAGGTTTAATTATTATTACAAATTTGTTAGGATGGGAATAAAGGTTGCCAGAGCTGCTACAATTTGGAAATTTCTGGGAGACCTCCAGAGGTTCATCATCTCACCACAGAAGTATGAAGTAATGCAGCTCGACAACAATAAACGGATTCGACGAAATAAGAAAGCGACCAGCGTTGTTTCTGAAGCCGCAATCCGAACTCAAGAGGAACGCTTGACCAGGGGAGAGATCACCCCAATGCAATTTCTTCAGTTCATGTCTCATAAGGTTGAATCGAAACCGACAGTCCGATCGGAAGAGGGCGACGAAGAAGGCGACGAAGAGGGCGACGAAGAGGGCGACGATGATGATGGAGATGACGACGATGTGGACCACGAAAAGTAAAATCATTTTTGTCTTTTTATCGGTTTTTAATTTTTGTCCTTTTATCACTCTTTAATTTATACTAATCGTCAAAAATAAATGTTAGGTATTGTTTAGTTACTCCAACTAATTGTATGTTATTGATAATTTTTTCAGCGATCCGGATGAAGATATGCCTGGACCGATGCCCAATCAACCAGCCGCCAACCGCGCATGCTGCATTTGCCTGGTTAGGCCCCGAAACACGGTGTTTGTTCCATGTGGCCACCTTGACGTATGTGAAACCTGCGCCGGAATTCTAGAGGCATCAGGGGTCGAAGGACAACCCGAAGGGTATTACCTCTGTCCTATCTGCCGAAGTCAAGTTACTCAGAGGCAGATAGTTTTTGGTTTATAATCGTTTTGATTTGATGTACTGTACTAATTCATGTACAGTAATTTTGGAAGATTATTCTTTTCATTCTATACTTTCTGACATTAATTATTTTTACGTAACTTAATTTGACGTTACTTATCCCATTAATACACTGTACTTTACGTTTAATTTCTGATATTAATTATTTTTACGTAACTTAATTTGACGTTACTTATCCCATTAATACACTGTACTTGAAGTCGAATTTTTTGTTAACCCTTTTTTTCTGTAACAAATAATATTTCATCACATTAATGCACTGTACTTATATTCTTTTATAATGTTAATAAAGAAACGCAGAAACTAATTTTCAATTGGCTATAATTCATTTTTAGTTTTCCCTACTTCTAATTAGTTTTATGATAGTTATCGTAACTAAGTTTGGCTCAATTTTAATTTGATATTTTCAAGGGAAATTTGCCAGGATGCGGGTGACAACTTTGATGAGGGCAACATCGATATGGAAGTTGACTTTGACAACATTCCTGTTGAAGCACAGTCCAAGATTGATACTTCAATGAAGGATGTCGAAGACCGCTTGAACAATAACGACATGGACAACGAAGACTCTGAAGTAGACCCAGTGGAACCCCCCCAACCCCTTTCCCTTTTTTGTACTCTTTGCAAAGTTAATGTTAGAAATATTCTTCTTTTACCATGCGGACACGTTTGTATCTGCGACTCTTGCGCGTTAACATTAGAAGCCACACAAACATGCCCCAGTTGTAGGACGCGATTTGTTGCTAAGCATTTAGTTCTCATAATTTAATTGCAAGTAATTAGTGTTTGACATGTACTTTACAATCTTAATAGGTCTATTTAATGGACGTAAATTAAAGCAGATTTTTAACGTTTAAAATAAACGCAAATACAACTATATAATATCTCTTCATTTTCTTAACCAAATTGGATTAGGGGTTATGTAGTACAGCAACGGAAATTACTTTAAAATTACCTACGTTGCAGTAATGAAGTACATGCTGAAAATGTTTGGTGAAATTCTCGACATTAAATAACATTGTTTCAAACCCGGGAGACGAACTATCTTTTGGCCGATCAAGATTAATATTTTTTATAATCCCCACCTAATTTTCGAATGAATTCAATGCCCAACCATGTTTTTCTCAGGAAATTAATTTAGCGGGTAGAAAACTATGTTTAGGTTCAACTATGTTTAAATCATCTGTTTGTCCTGAAAATTGAATGCTTTACGATCAACTTTTATTATGTTTAATTTGGTTTCAATTTTTGGACTTTAGACTTTAGTTTTACGAAAGTTAAGTAATGCAAAAATTCTCGACATTAAATAACATTGTTTCAAACCCGGGAGACGATCCATCTTTTGGCCGTACAAGATCAATATTTTTTATAATCCCCACCTAATTTTCGAATGAATTCAATGCCC
>JAIXOW010000251.1 GCA_027486615.1 Oxalobacteraceae bacterium
ATCGACATCTTTTTCCAGTTAGGTTGTTAAACGCAAAATAAGATGTAAACATGAGTGAACACAACTTAATTTTGTACAAAACAACAAAGCAAAAAATTAAGTATGTTTGTTTGTTTGTTTATTGGATACTGACCCAGCATAGTTACACGAAAACACATTTCAATATAACACATATTAAAGGGTCAGAACAGAGACCATTTTTTCATTATAAAAAAGACAAAGCGTCAACACGACAACAGCACGCCAACAACCTACATTGATAACAGCGAGTTTTGTATAATTCTTATTTTACACTGCAGCTTAAAAGTGTTGATTGGTAAGTCTAACCACGTTTTATCAATGATGTTAGTTATCGATCTTAATCTGTTTTTAATCACGTTAAGTCCAACTTTGAATCTGTTTGCTCTTACAAATGTAGCTCTACAATTTCTTCGGTTTTGCAGGGTAACCTGTTGAATTTCTACTTGATGGCCTAACGGTATGTTATTTTTTACATGATAAAGGTTAATTGCAGTTTGATATATTGAGAAGATTTTAGGGGTGGATCTGTTAAATTTCTTATGCAATGACATGTACGATAAATCATTATCAATCAATTTCAGAATTTGGCCGGAGTGTGAGAACAATTTTTTAAACAATCTCTCCTTTAAATTGGGCAACAGCCACACTTGCGAACCGTAATAAAGTCTTGAGAACACATTTGCAGTTAGTAGTCCGATCATTTCTTTTTCAGTGAAGAATTTTCGCAGTCTTCTCATCGCATGTAGTTTCTTCCTCGATTTAAGGATTGCAGAGTCCACTTGTAGATCCCAAGCCAATCGACTGTCAAACCGAATCCCTAACACGTTCATTGATTGTTGCGACTCGATAGTGACTGAACCGATTTTAATTTGACCACGTCCAGTATCAATTCTGTGAAACACGACCAATTCAGTTTTCTCCACATTTACTTTCAAACCCGATCCGGACATCCACTGCTCCGCTTCAATTACTCTCTTCTGGAGGTCTTTTAGAGCTGCTTCTTTGTTCTTATGAATTCCGAGCTGATAATTATCATCAGCATAGGTAAGAACGTTTTTTGTAGAGACAAATGGTGCCATGTAGTAGTTGAAGAGGACAGGCCCAAGGATCGACCCTTGTCCAGAGCCAAACTCAATTTTGTAAAACTCCGAGCATTCACTTCCAACTTCCACATATGCGATCCTTCCATCCAGCCAGGCCTTGATCAGATTCAAAACGTCCTCAGGTATTCCAAGATTTTTCATTCTTTTCAGCAGCAAATTAACGTCGATGACGTCAAAAGCAGCACTCAAGTCCATGCTTGCGACAGCAACATAGTTGTCTTCGTCCATTGCTTTTGCAATTTGATTTTGCAATTCAAGTGCCGCCGTTATAGTACTTCTGTTTTTCTTGAAGCCATGTTGAGTAATCCCACTTAGGTCTAATTGTTTGTTCTTTTCAACTTGAAGTAGTCGCTCCAGGATTAGTCTTTCAAATATCTTGGAGCTTGCACATAAGTTTGAAATAGGTCTGTAATTTTCAATCTTATTCCGGGCACCCTTCTTAAATACTGGGATTGTCCTTGCTGTGCGCCATTTTTCAGGCACGGTTTTCTGCTCATAGATTAGATTCAGTAGTTTGCAGTAGACTGGAGCGAGAAGTGCTGCTCCATCTTTCAGTATTGTAACTGGAATGTTGTCGTAACCGTAGCAACGTTTATTTTTAAGACCACACATAGCTTTTGTAACATTTTCTGTAGTAAAAAAGTTCATACTTTCGCATTGCACCCTTTGAGGACCATTGTCGATGTCAGGATTGACTCCAGTTTCAGTTGTTATTTTCTTTACCTTATCGGTGAAGAAGTTTGCAAAAGCCTGTGCCTTACTGGCATCTGAGCTAAACTCATTCGTGGAGCAGAACATTGAGGAGGGGAGAGATTCACGAGGTTTGTCCTCAGCCAGTTTGTAACCTTGCCAGAGACCTTGTGCACCTCCCTCCAGGATCATTCTTCGAATTTTCTTCCTCTTTGAGTTTGACTTCACTTCTCGTATCCTCTTTGATAGTAACTTGCATCTCACAAAGAGATCAATATTTTGTCTTCTTTTTGCATTCTTGTACAGATTCTTTCTTTTACGCTTCAAGTCCGATATTTTCTGATTTTCATACACATTGTTCCGGATTGTCTTTTCTTCCAAAGGTACCAAGGTATTAAATGCGCGCATTATTTTCTGTTCCATTTCGTCGTAGAAGTCTTCGACGTTTATACATCTGATGGACCAGTTTTCCAATTCTAAGTTTTCCAGCAGATTTTCTTTGGTATAATTCTTCCAGTTTCTCATCCACACTTTTTGTTTAACGTTCGATACTTTTAGAGACATAGTTGCCATCACAGGACAATGATCACTTGTTTCAATTGACAGTTCATTTATATCATCAACCAGGCTGGAGTCATTAACATAGATATGATCCAAAATTGAAGTCTTTACCGCACCTTGTACCTCCCTGGCCCAAGTAGGAAAGTCGACGAGTTGTAGTAGCTGTTGCTCTGTTTCAAAAGCTTTCCACGTTTCATACAGCCTAGAGTGATGATAAGTTGGGTCATTTCGTTTTAGTTGATCAAGATTGAAATCTCCCAGTAAAATGATCTTTTTGTCCCCTTCAAAAAGTGAAGTCAAGGTCTCGATTTGCTCATTAAATGCTGAAAGGTGATCCAGGTGCACGGTCAACTGATATGTTCTATAGAGTGAGGCAACGTAAACATTAGGGCCTAGAAGATGCACAAATATGAGATGAGTGTCTGGTCTCTCAATAGAGTGCAACCTCCTATATCCTATATTACGATTAATGTACATCATTGTTCTGATTTTAAACTGTGCTGACGTGTTTTCTAGCTCAATACAGTAATTCTGAATTTCGTATTCGTCGATACCCTCTCCAGGTTTAATTTCAACTTCTTGCAAACATAATACATCAATTTCATTTTCATTTAAAAAATCCTTTATTATAGAAATTTTGCACTTGGATCCGAGGCACACATTCCATGTGACAATTCTAATGTTTTTGAACGCTTGTGACATTGTTATTTTCCGGTGAGGCTCAAGGACCTAGTCTTGGGCTTTCCTGTCTTTTCTTCTCCTTTTGTCGTCGTTTCGACTCCCTGAATTTTCTTCGTTCCTCTTCCCCTCTTGTCGTCTAGCGGTCTGTTCTTGCCAAAGCTGAGGTTACTGAGACTCCGCCCGAGTTCCTCGTTGATCTCCCCCGTTGCTGCCACTGGACGTTTGGGTCCATTCCGGACATTTGCAGTCGCCCCTTGCGGAATGATCTGCTTGCCGGATCTTTTTGGGATCGCCCCCGTTGACGAGCCTCGCACATCCTCTTCATCATCCTCCGTCTCCACGTCCATGTCCGTCTCCATAACCAGCAGCTCTTCCGGCTGGTCTTTGTCGATCGCAGTCGCTCCAACCTCCACATCAGGATTGTCACCTGACAGATCGCGAGGTGCAACCTGTTGTTGCAAAGCACTCTGAGCCCTCAAGTTGTCAACGATATCGACTATCTGCTCGCCATGCCGTTTTCGGCGTTCCTTTTCGATATTCCACTCCTCTTCAGCCCTCTGGCGGTTTCTGCCATGTGCGACTTCATTCGCCAACCTCCAATCGGCGATACGCGAGCACCACCTCCCGTAGTAGGACTCGTCGAGGTCCCATCGGATCATGTGGTTGTCCACATACGAGAGCCAGTTGTCTTGTTCATTTTGGCAATCTTGTCGCAAATGTCCACCACCGTAGCATTTTGAACATAACTTAGCAATGCCCTTGTGATAGATCCGAATCTTCTTTCCAGCCATTGGCAGAAATTGCGCGATAGGCTTATTGATGCTCATTTTGACAGAGTAGGTGCCAGTTGTGAGGTCAACACCCTGGTAAAACTCCTCCTCGCCAGAGTCAAGCTCCAGATCCAACTTGTCCTCAGTGAGGTCTGTCATCAGGGTTCCGTGGAGCATGAGCCACTTTTTGATGGTGGGGGCATCAACTTGGTAGTCCGCCCCCTCAATCTTGACCCAGGTGTATGGGGTTGAGGAACGGCTGACTTCATTGCCTCTGACGCCCCTGATGGAGCAGTCGTAGGTGTGGGTTTCAAACCCTTCTTCAGTTGGAATCCTTTTGACGTAGCTGAAGTTCACCAGGTCCGCAAATCTGACGTCGATGTCGAAGGCCTCCTTGGTCTTAAAGAGGACCGTTGGGTTGCCCCTGTAGCCTGGTACCGCACCCGCAAATTCTTGTGGCTTGAATCCTAGAGCTGCGACGAAGATGAGTTTGATTGCATCCAAATGCTTGATCGTTCCGTGAAATTTTTCTCCGTTTAGTTGCAGTATGTCAACAACAAAGTTGTTCCTCACTGCGCCGTCCGTAACTGCCGTGTGCCCCTCGTCCGGCACAGCCACCCCCGGTAGAGGAGGGGGCGGGCGCCTTGACCTGAGAGCCCCAATGTATGACATTGTGGGTGAATCCGTTTGTGCGTCAGTTCTTGCGTCTTTTGATCTGTCTGACAAGACCGGACTTTCTGCGATTCTCTTCATCAATTCTTTCGATTCAGTAAAGTTTATTGTTAACCAATTCTTCTTTTGCAATTCTCTTCAATTTTCTTTCCCGTTAACCAGTTCTCCTTCAATTTTCTTCTTTTTCCACTCCTTTTTCTCTTCCAGAATTCTTTACC
>JAIXOW010000393.1 GCA_027486615.1 Oxalobacteraceae bacterium
ATCTGTGTTTACAACAAATTTTCAAGCATGAATTCTCTTTGAAAAAGTTCGAGCCTTTGTCACCAAATGACACATGGGGGAGGGGGGGTCTAAAATAGGCCAAAAAAGTGTCACGTATTATTTGAATGGCCCCTTAAAGAGTTGAAGGCTTTGGTGGAGTTTAATTAAAGGATTGAGTATAAATGCTTTAATTAAATTACATCCAATCTTCATTTTTTTAATTAATTTTCAAGATTGTAAAATACAACAAGTATTCAATTTTTTAATTAAACTATATCAATTATTTCACGAAATGTTTCTTGTTAAAAAAAGAGCTACTTGGGACAGTTTTTGGACTGTTTGTTCTTTAACAAAGCCAATTGGTGACAAGACACATTTGAAGAAAAAAAATTGCAATTATTTAGCAGTACAGGTGAACCTCGCTATTAGCGGACTCAGTATTCGTGGATTCGCTGATTCGCAATTGCATTTTTGCTCCTAAACCTCAGTATTCGCGTACTTTTCACTTACCTCGCATATTCACGATTTTTCTATAAAAAGCTAAAAAAATTCTAAAACACAATGCAGAAATTTGTCAATTTACTTTAATTAAAAAATTTTGGATCACTACAAACTGTTTTAATTAAAAAACTTTTTTTCAAATTTTTAACCAATCATTGGAAAATGTGCATAGATATAAATAAAAAACACAGCATGTAGATGAAATTGACTTTTTTGTCAAATATTTGGAACCTATCCTCCATTTTCTAGTAATTGTTGGACTCAGTATTCGCGGTTTCGGTATTCGAGGTCAAGTGCCAGAACGTATCTACGGCAAATAACGAGGTCCGCCTGTATTCCCACTCTGTGAATCTTATGCCTCTTAGCCCTAGCTGCATACTTACAATTATTTTGCACCATTCACACTCTGTGAAACTTTGGCCTCCTGGCCCTAACTGAATGCTTAAAAGGTGGACATCTTTCTTTCTTTCTTTCTTTCTTTCTTTCTTTCTTTCTTTCTTTCTTTCTTTCTTTCTTTCTCTCTTTCTCAATACAAAATTACATTTTTCGCTGTTGTAATGGTTAACCTATTGTCTTTTTTGTTTGGTCTAGACCAGCCTAGGAGATTAAAGAGAGAGAGATGGACTTGAAGCAAAATAATTTTACAATTGAAACAAAACCGCGTTTTCAACAACAACTGATTCAGCAGTATATATGCAGTATTTTTAATCGATAACATGCGTAAGTTGCGTAAGCTGAGTAAGCTGCTAAAGTTTGTAGGTGGGGAACCACTTACTCAAACACTCCTTACGCAACTAATTAGATGAAATTAATGTTTTTAAAAATCATCAAAAAAAACCTTAACTTAAGCAACATAAGAATTCATTTGGCAATGCCAAACCTTCCTCGTGTAGTCAATTTCATCTACATTTTTGAGCAACTTTTCTGCTTGCCAATGCTTTGACACTCAGCTTGGATTTTGATCACCATCAATACAATGAATAAATTATACAGTTGAAGGCTTTGGTGGAGTTTAATTATCAGTACTTCTTTAACAACAATAATAACTGAGTTATCTATTTATTTATTTTAAATCAATGTTAATGTTATCATTTTTGATTTGTTCTGAAGAATCATCGTGACTGTGATTCTCAAAGCATGATTTAAAACAATAAAGTTATGATTATAGTTATAGTCTTAACCTAATAACATTGTGAATGCAACAAAATTTATCTTCAACTGTGACTGGAAGCCCAAAATGTTGAGAAACGCTGAGCTAGACTGTAGTACAAATTGATTATCTGCTTAATGCATATTTATAATTTTTTTTTCAACACATAAACCCTAACGCCATATTTTCTGAAATCATTATTTTCTGTTTTAAGAGTCCAGCCCTTGTAAATTACAATAACTAAACCCAAGCATTTTATAGCTTCAGAATATAGAGCCTTAAGGTTTCTGAGCTTTTTTTATGTTTTAGGAGTACGGCTAAACCTTAAGAATTAAAGTACAATTTGAGCTGAAAATAGTCTTTTAAGGTTTACCCGTACACTGAAAAATCCGGTTATCAGCTAAACCGTAAGACATGTTATTATCTGGAAAACAGTAGTCCTAAAGGTCTCGAGAGACCCTAAGCCGACCTGAACCTTAGGGCGGTTTTACCCGGTGGGCATAATTTGATTTTTTGCCTTATTCTTCAATTATTTTTTTCATAAAGGTTATAGTATTGAAAAGTAAACCATCATTAAGACCATATTTTATTTTGCCCCAAAAAAGTATTTAATGCACTAAATGTCAACTTTTTGCCCATAGTGCGGTCTAAAATTTGTCATCTGCTTACATAATAGAATTTCATTTCACCCAAAGTGCAAAAAGGACTATTCGTTTGATGTAGAACCTAAATAAAAGGAATCAAACATTATTTCCATACAGTATATTGCAGCTTTTTTTGTGCGCAGATCCTCAAAGCGCAAAAAAGACTGTCAACTTCTTCAACTGTCTTTTTTGCGTTTTTGCGTGTGCAAAAGCTGCTCATAGAATGTTGATGAAATTGACCCTTGGCCGTTTCTTCAAAATTAACGATCAGTGTAAATTATTTCGCTTCAAGTCCATCTCTCTCTCTTAAATCTCCTAGGCTGATCTAGACCAAACAAAAAAGATAATAGGTAAACCAATACAACAACAAAAAATGTAACTTTGTATTGAGAAAGAAAGAAAGAAAGAAAGAAAGATGCCCACCTTTAAGTCCATCTGTTTAGAATGAAATTTTTGTTCTTCAAATGTGTCTTGTCACCAATTGGCTTTGTTAAAGCACAAACAGTCCAAAAACTGTCTCAAGTAGCTCTTTTTTTAACAAGAAACATTTCGTGAAATAATTGATAAAGTTTAATTAAAAAATTGAATACTTGTTGTATTTTAATTTACATTCTTTAAGTTAAATTGAGAAAATGAAGACTGGATGTATTTTGATTAAAGCATTTATACTCAATCCTTTAATTAAACTCCACCAAAGCCTTCAACTCTTTAATTTGTTCATAGTATAGTTGGGGATCAAAATCAAAGTTGAGTGTCAGAGCATTGGCGAGCAGAAAAGCTGCTCACAAAATGTAGATGAAATTGACTACAGGAGGAAGGAATGGCATTGCCTATTGAATTCTTACGTTGCTTAAGTTAAGGTTATTTTTTGATTATTTTTAAAAACATTAATTTCAACTAATGATTTGCGTAAGGAGTGTTTGAGTAAGTGTTTCCCCACCTAAAAACTTACGCAGCTTATGCAACTTACGCATGTCATCGATAGAAAATACTGCTAAATAATTGCAAACTCGATTATTTAATTAAACTCCATTAAAGCCATCAACTCTATAATTTTTTCATAGTATTGTTGGTGATCAAAATTTAATTTGAGTATCAAAGCATTGGCGGGCAGAAAAGCTGCTCATAAAATGTAGATGAAATTGACTACAGGAGGGAGGTATGGCATTGCAAATTGAATTTTTGCTTAAGTTAAGGTTATTTTTTGATTTCTCTTAAAAACATTAATTTCATCTAATTATTTGCGTAAGGAGTGTTTGAGTAAGTGTTTCCCCACCTAAAAAATAATGCAGCTTACGCAACTTAGGCATGTTATTGATGAAAAATACTGCTAAATAATTGCAAGTGTGCAGTTTTGGCCAGGAGGCTAACATTTCACAGAGCGTGAATACTGCTAAATAATTGCAAACTCAATTCTTTAATTAAACTCCACCAAAGCCATCAGAAAAAAACTGAAAGAAACTGAAAAAATTCAGTGAAAGTTGGTACTCTGCGGGAATTGACGGGCATTGATGGGCACTGAAGAGACACTGAAAATTTCAATTTTTCAGCCAGAATGGTTTCGAAACTGAAAAAATTAAGTGAAAGTTGGTACTCTGCGGGAATTAGCGGGCATTGATGGGCACTGAAGTGACACTGAAAATTTCAATTTTTCAGCCAGAATGGCTTCGAAACTGAAAAAATTCAGTGAAAGTTGGTACTCTGCGGGCATCAAATGAAACTGAAGTGAAACTGACGCGAATACTGGAGGTCAGAAGTCAAAACTGCTCATTTTTTGCAACAACTTTAATCCGTTTTGGTTTGGGGCGTAGCAATTCTTATCTAATATTTTGCGTAAGTGCGTATGTCTTCTGGTGGGGAACTACTTACGCACTTACATAAAAATAACTTACGCATAATTATAGATATAATTACTGTTTTTATAAAAAATCAATAAAATAACCTAACTTTTTGTAGCATTTTAAAAAGGAGTCAGATTTTTATTGAATTGCTGTAGTTTAATTAAAAAACCTATAGTCAATTTCATCTACATTTTATGAGCAGCTTTTCTGCTCGCCAATGCTCTGACACTCAACTTTGATTTTGATCCCCAACTATACTATGAACAAATTAGGGGCCATTCAAATAATACGTGACACTCTACACAGGAAAGTGTCACCGAATGACACAAGGGGGGAGGGGGGTTAGCCAAAGTGTCACCTGACATTTTTCCCAAAATTCTGAGCTATATTCATGGATTTTGGACTGCTTTTTTGATGGTAAAAGGCTACTTTTTTGGGATAATCAAAACGTCACGTCACACTGGGGGGGGGGGGG
>JAIXOW010000404.1 GCA_027486615.1 Oxalobacteraceae bacterium
AAATTTTTTATGCAGTTGAATATACGAAAGACTGTTATCGATGACTTTTAATATTTGTCCCGAGTGGGAATATAATTTGCTAAACAATTTTTCTTTTAAATTCGGTATCAACCATACTAATGATCCATAATACAACTTTGAATATACATTTGATGTTACTAGCTTTAACATTTCTGAGTCTGTGAAGTATTTTCTGAGAGTTTTTAATGCATGAATAGATCTTCTTGACTTCACAATTGCATTGTCTATTTGTTCTTTCCACGTAAGTCTGTTGTCAAATTGGATTCCGAGAACGTTCATCGACTGCTTTGACTTCACCACGACGTTTCCGATCCGGATTTCGCTCTGACTTGTATCGTACCGATGAAAGACCACCATTTCAGTTTTTTCGATGTTCACTTTGAGTCCGGAGCCTGACATCCACTGTTCCGCTTCCATTATTCTTCTTTGTAAATCTTTGAGAGCTTCAGTTTTGCACTTGTGTATTGCGATTTGATAGTTATCATCCGCGTATGTTAAAACATTCTTCTTTTTTATCAACGGTGCCATGTAAAAGTTGAACAGCACTGGTCCCAAAATTGAGCCTTGTCCTGATCCGTATTCCACTTCAAAGTACTCAGAGCATTCCGCATTTACCTCCACGTAGGCCAGTCTGTTGCTTAACCAGGCACGGAGTAGTGATAGCATGTCTTCAGGTATTCCCATTTTCTTCATTCTTGTAAAAAGTAGCTCTACGTCGAGCACATCAAAGGCCGCACTCAAGTCCATGCTGGCAACCGCGACGAAGTGATCCTCATCCATAGCCTCTGCTATTTGGTTTTGGAGCTCCAGAGCTGCTGTTGTTGTACTTCTTCCTTTTTTAAAGCCATGCTGCGATTGTCCCGAGAAGTCGACGTCGTTGTTTTTTTCTATCTCCAGGAGTCTATTCAGTATTAGCCGTTCGAAGATCTTTGTGATTGAACAAAGATTAGCTATCGGCCGATAATTTTCCACTTGGTTTCTATTTCCTTTTTTATGCAGCGGGATTACTCTTGCTGTTCGCCACTTTTCTGGGACTATACCGTGATGATAAATAAGGTTGAAGAGTCTGCAGAAAGGTTCCGCTAGAATCGATGCTCCGTCTTTCAGTATTCGTACTGGAATGTTGTCAAAACCATAACAGGATTTATTCTTGAGGTCGCACATGACCTTTTCCACGTTTTCGACGTTAAAGAAGTTTTCATTGGGTATCGTGTTTTGTTGCACACCGTTCCATATTGTAGGGTCTATTCTAGTTTGTGACGTTATTTTATTGACTTTTTCTTTGAAAAATGTTGCAAAAACTTGTGCCTTGTCCGAGTCTTCCGTGAATTCGTTTCCATCGTGAAATATCGTTTGAGGTATCATTGCTTGTGGTTTATCCTCTGCTTGTTTGTAGGCCTTCCAGAATCCATTCGGGCCACCCTCTAGGATTGTTTTTCTTATACTTCTTTTCTTGTTTTCGGTCTTCATCTGTTTTATTTTCTTGGAAAGTTTCTTTGCTCGAAGGTAAACGCCTACGCTCTGACGTCTTTTGGCATTGACCAGCATATTTTTTCTCTTCCTCTTAAGATCCACTATTCTTTGCGATTCATGAATGTTTGCTTTATGTGATCTTCTTACAAGTGGTACAATCTTATCAAAGGCTGTCATTATTTTTTGCTCTATTTCGTCGTAGAAATCCCCCGCACAGAGACACGAGATCTCCCAATTTATTTCTCGAAGCGCTGATAGCCATCCCTGTTCCGTATAATCCTTCCAATTTCTCGACCATATTTCTTTGGGCTGGTTTTCGTGTTTGATGGCTAAGGTTGATAGAACGGGCGAGTGGTCACTCACTATTGACGTAAGTTCGGACACTGATTCAATCAAGTCATGATCATTCGTATAAATGTGGTCAAGAAGAGACGTTCTTAGGTTACCCCGATCCATCCTCATCCACGTTGTGAAGTTTACATGTTGTACGAGTTGATGCGTGTTTTCAAGTTCACCCCACAATTCATAGAGCCTCGAGTGATGATAACTCGGGTCCGATCGCTTGTTCTGATCAAGATTGAAGTCACCGAGTATTATCAATTTGTTTTCTTGTTGCAAGATCCCATCCAGAGCTGATATTTGTTCCTTAAATGCGGTCACGTGATCTTGGTGTACCGTTAATTGGTATGTTCTGTATAATGACGTTATAACCACTCTTGTTTTAAGAAGTTTTATGGCTATTAAATGACTGTCTGGCCTTTCCATTGCATTCAATCTTCGATAGGAGATGTTACTTCTTATGTACATAATTGTTCTCATTTTGTAACTAGCTGTTACCGTTTCGGCTTCTAGGCAATAATTCATTATTTGGTAATCGTCCAGATTTTCATCTGATTTTATTTCAGCTTCCTGCACACATAAAATGTCTATATTGTTTTCATTCAAAAGTTCTCTTATTATTGACAGTTTACACTTGGCACCGAGGCAGACATTCCAAGTGCATAGTCTAAGGTTTCTTTT
The DNA here is from genome assembly GCA_027486615.1 of Oxalobacteraceae bacterium. GTDB lineage: Bacteria > Pseudomonadota > Gammaproteobacteria > Burkholderiales > Burkholderiaceae_D > Pernthalerella. Next base: position 2,515 of record JAIXOW010000404.1, read on the forward strand.
CTGTTCTTCTGTCATCATGGTTTTGTTGCATTAGTTTCGTTCCTTGGAAGGCTTGTTGACCTTGTTTTCCTTGTCGTTTGTATTATCTTCTTATCTGGTGCTGTCCTCTTCGCGTCTCCTTCCTTGCTGATTAAGAGTTCCTTCCGTTTGTCGGTGTTTGTTCCATCAGGGGTTTGGGTGATCCTTCCGCTTGAGACTCGTGATGCCGTTTTAGCCTTAGGGGCCTCGCCCGGGCTGAAATCATGTAATCTCTTGTAATTTGGTTTCTGATTTGTTGCACCCTGTTCTTCACTGGTGTGGGCCATTTCTTCGTCCATGTCACACACCGTTGCCGTATCCGATGAGGATTCGGATCCAGAGTTGTTCGGTGAGGGTTGATCTCCTAAGCTCGTTCCTTGTGTCTGCCCTTGAGTCTGCTCCGTACTAGTAGCGAGAGCTTGAACCTCGAGATTGCTGAAACTTCTGACGATTGCTTCTGCTTCCTCTCGTTGTTTCTGTCTTCGTTCTTGTTCTCTCTCATAAGCGATTTCGCTGTTGGCAACGTTCCTTTGGTGTAGATCTGGGTTTGAAAGTCTCCAATCCGCAATCCGGCCTACCCATTTGCCAAAAAATTCGTCTTCCAGCCTTGAGTTGATCATGAACCTATCCAGGTAGGTCATCCAGTCTTCCTGGTCACTGTTGCATGCCTGTCGAAGGTGACCACGAGTGTAACACTTGGTGCAAAGTTTCGTTATTCCTTTGTAATAGATCCTGATCTTTTTTCCGTCGATGGGAAGGAACTGAGGGATCTGGTTGATGAGTCGCATTTTAACCGAGTAGATTCCTGTTGTTAGTTCAACTCCCTGGTAGAGTTCTTCTTCTTCTGAGCTTAGCTCAAGGTCCGCCTTGTCTTCCGTGATGTCTGACATCAGTGTGCCAAACTCCAGAAGCCATCTCCTGATAGTTTGGGGTTCCACTTGGTAGTCCGCACCTTCCACTTTGACCCAGGTGTATGAACTCCTGGCTAGGGTTTCCCCGTTTTCTTGAGTCCTGACACCCCTTATCTCACAGTCGTAGGTGTTGACTGTTTCACCATCTTCCTTGCGAATTCTCTTGATGAAGCTGAATGTCGATTTTCCGGCAAACTTTTCGTCAATGTTGAAGACTTCCTTTGTCTTGAAAAGTACGGTTGGGTTGCCCCGATATCCTGGGACTGCTCCTGCAAACTCCTGGGGGCTGAATCCCAGGGCTGCAACGAAGATCAACTTAATGGCATCTTGATGGCTGATGGTGCCCTTGAAGTCTTCGCCATTGAGCTTTAGAATGTCGACCACAAAATTGTTACGCATTGCTCCGTCCGTTTGTGCCGTGTGACCTTCGTCCGGTACCACAACTCCTTGGAGCGGTGGCCTTGACTGTCCACGTCTCCTCATCGCTCCAGCAACTTTTGCGGCTCTTCTCCCACTACACACAACTGTTCTTGACACACACTAAGACCTAGTTGCCTTTAACGAGCACAATTCGACTACCTCTTTTTTATTTTACGCTCCGGATCTTTCTTTTTTTTCAAACTGGAGGTGCGGGTTTTAGGTGACCCGATCTTACTTAGTTTTTATTAACCAGTGCCGGAGGAAACTAAGTTAACAACACAGACACACTCACCCTTAACGTGGGTAATTCGGTTACCTCAGACAAATCATACAGTAGTGTTCATACACATACAGCTTTTCTCTTCTTGTTTGAATGTTTTCTCTTAAACTTTTCTCTTAATTTTTCTTTTCAGACTTTTTCGATCTTAAATTGCCTTCTTTCGAGCTAAATTTGCAAGTCCCTCAATTTTCGAGCTAAAATTGCGAGTCCCTGCTTTTGCCGGTTGTGGTGAAACGACGATCGTTTGCGTTCTGGGGGAAGTCCGTACGCAAAGCTGAAACTTAACCAAGCAACACCAAACACGACCTGTTGATCTGTTTTTGTCTTGGATGCAATGTGAAGCAAAATTCGTCTGCTAGAGCCAATCAGCACACAGTAAACTGTTTTTTGTTGACAAAGAAATTGTTTTTGTTGACCAATCAGTGATCAGTGTCACTGTACTTTCTTCAAACAAGTCTTTTTTGGGCTGATCCTGACTTTTTTTGGGCAGAGATTTGCCTCAAACTTGTCAAAACGGAGACAAATCTGAAGCTTACCAGCCCAGCAGAGAAAATGTTTTTTTGATGTTTTGAGGCTGTTTTGGAGGCCACTTGGAGGATGTTAATGTATCTTTTTACAGAACTCTCAATTCTGAACTTTTCACTTCAATGTACTTTTCTTCTCACTTGTTCTGTTCTTTCACAAATGTCTTAAGAGTGGAACCCTCAGGCTCCCCCCTTGTTTTGTGAGACTAGATGAGCCTGAGACCCTTAGGGGCCTCTACAGACCCCGCGGGAGATA
>JAIXOW010000077.1 GCA_027486615.1 Oxalobacteraceae bacterium
ATGTAAGTCAACATTTTTTGCAAAGTACATCTTTTTCGCAAAAATACTGACAAGGTTGTCATTAACTGGACAGAAACACAACTCTGTAGAAGAATGTAAAATTTCTTCATTAATAATCATTTAATAAATGATTTAAGAAATTGACAAGGAAATTACAAGATTGAAGTTTTGTTCTAAAAAATCGAAATAAATCTCATAAACAAAGAAGAAAAATAAATAGAGAAAATCCAAAACAAGTTTCTATAAATCTAGTTTCCACTATGTAAACTCTTTTTTCTGGAATTTTTTTCCAAAAAGGAAATTACAAGATTGGGGTTTTGCTTGCAAAAATCAAAATAAATCTCATAAACAAGAAGAAAAAATAAATAGAAAAATTTCTGGAATTTCTTCCCAAATAATAATAATACATATTTCTTGAATATCAGACAGAAAAAAGCGAAAAAAGAACAGCACAAGCTCGTTTCTACTACTATGTAGACTCTTATCCTGGAATTGGATTGTAAACTGGTTCGCTACTGTAACACTTGATATATTCAGGACCCATCAGAGCATGACACATTCATGGGTCTACGAGGAACCTATAACGTTTATAGTCTTCTACAGGCTAACTAAATACTTTTGTCAAGAGAGAAACGTTTTATCGGTACCACAAGCTTCGGGACAATTGCGTAGTTGTCGTTAGAATTATTTTTAGAAAAACTATAAATTTTCAAACTATAAATGATAAACCTCTTTTGTTGTAATTATTATTTTGTTTAATTCTATACATTAAAATAGAGGATTATTATAATTAATAATATATTATTATTAATACTTTCGGTTACATTCAATAAATATTATCACAATTTCAAACTTTAAAATAATTCAATATTTAATTGAAAATGAAAAAAATTACATTTAATTATGGTTCTTTTCCAGCGTAAGTATCAAGTGACGAAATACAGTAAAATAAAATTGCTTTTTATGAGAAAAAAAGTGGCAGGAACATGCAAACCCAAAAAATGGCGTTGATTTTGGAATCGCTTACAATTATGAGTATTATTTTACATGTTACATTTTTTGATTTTCCTTTCCTTTCGATTTTTCATGAAAGCAATTAAAGCAACAATAAAACTTTTCATTTATTATTACCAATTTATATTTTAAGCTTCAACAGTATTAAATCCGATAAGTAAAAATGTTTAAAGATTGTAACCGAGTTTTAAGATTATTATTTATTTATTTTACTTTTCTAAAAGCTAAAGATACTTACCATTCTTGACGAAGCCCCAGTTTGAAATGAACGATTGTAAGAATCAGTTCAAGCTTAATGCTTCCGTTAACGCTTACTCACGGAATTGAGATAGGGTATTACTCTCTTAAAGACAAAAAAATTAAGTTCGAAGACAAACGAAGCAACTTATTTCAAAAAGTGTTTCATACTTTTTATCCTACATTCTCGCTTTTAATTGCCCATGAACAAAGAGAAGAGAAGTTTGGGCAAGCGAAACGTTGTTTTGCGGCAATTCAAAAAATATGTAAACAGATTTAATGATGAACGCATTTAGGTTTGCTTCAGACAAAGTCATAATTAATCATTATAATATTCATTATTCATTACAATAATCATTAATCATTATAAAATTCAATATTCTTTGATAATATTCAATATTCTTTGATAATAAAACATTTCATAAGAAATTAAATAAAAAGTGACAAATATTTTCATATTATTTGAATGGAGCATTTTATCACGCTATAGAAGGTGACGCCTTTCCGACACCATTCAAAAAATACCTTGAACGAGTTTAACATTTCTTACTTTAAAAACAGAAAAAACCATATAATTTTAATTTTAATTTGGATTAAGATTGACATTTCCAAAATCTCAACCGTCAGGGCGTCTCATCGACTTCGCCTTGACAAAATAGAAACTGACCTTCGCAACCGAATCTCGGGGTATTACAGAAAAGAGGATACGTACAGAAGATTGAGACATCTTTTAACAATAAAACTAGACAGAATGAAATAAGTTCACTTTTGCCCACTTAATTAATATTGAAACTCGTCAGTATAAAGACAAAGGACCTAAATTGACACCGATAAGGTGTTGGAGAAAATGCATTACCTCAATCAAGTTAAAGCTTTGCCATAAAGAAAGATAATTTTACAGACATTTTAAAGAGTATAAAGACAAAAGACTTAAATCGACACCTGAAATTGCGAAAAATCGATAAAACTAGACAGAAATAAATAAAGTCAAAGCCTGGGCCTGTCAAAGTTCCGGCCCGTGAATTTGAAAAAAGAAATAACTTTTTAACTGCAACCATGAATCTGCTGACCTTTGTGTTTCTCTTGACCCTCGTCTCGGGTTTGGCCTCGGCTTACAAAGACTATTAAATTAATAGTTAAACTCGTCAAAGCCAAAGACAAAAGACTTAAATCGTCATATGAAAAGGCGAAAAATCGATAAAACTCGATAGAAAGAATTAAAGGCAATACGTCTTATTTTACATTACAAAAAATAAAAACAGAAAAACCATTTCATTTATACTTTTTGAGCAAAAAGAGGAGGAGAATCGCAATCTAAATCACATTATCTCATATCACTTATACACTCTGTCCTTCAAGATTCAAATTACAAAGTTTAGAGCGACAATTTGCGATCTTCGTCAGAAATCTGAATGCCAAATCGATCATCGAAATGACCAAAAATCAATAAAAATATAAAGAAAGAATTCCTTCCTGAATATTCCTTGAGAAAAAGTAGCTTTTGGAGCAATTAGACAAGGTTTTTGGATAACCTCAAACACACTGGAAAATATCTCACTTAGTCCCTCCAGATTAACAGCAAAATAATCTGATCATTTTACAG
>JAIXOW010000321.1 GCA_027486615.1 Oxalobacteraceae bacterium
CTTCAGTTAATTTCTTAGCTCGCATTTCGTTGCTGCCATTTATTTCTTCTGAACTGTTACGTTCATAGAAAATATCAACAGAACCATCTTCATTTTTTTTGAAGGTATAACTTGCTTTTGGAATAGCGAGTGGTAAAAGAGGAATGCCTTCACTAGATTTCAAAATAGATTGTGATTGCTGATTTTTATCATGCCGTAGGAAAAGTGCACTTTGAAAAAAGTTTCCTAGATTTTGAGAAGCGATATTACTAATCAACAAAGGTGAGGGTGAATTCTCTTCTGCTTTGAAAAAATTCAAAAATTCATCGATAGACGTTAATTTTCTAGTTAATCCATCTTCCTCTTCAACAAAATAATTTGAATTTGGAAAATCCCGTGCAAAAGTAGGTTTGACGGCATCTAAATATTTTTTTAAATCAGCATCTACATCACTAGAATCCCTATCCCACTTTTTTATAAAAGCAGCTTCGGCAACGCTATTAATAAAATCTAAGAATTGTGGATCGGCTAAATCAATTTCTTTATTAACTAAGCTTTCTTCAAAAGCGATATAGGGTTGTAAGCTATTGATAAGAATATCAATTTTAATCGGGTCTTGAAAATCACTCTCAGGTGGTAAAAATCTTATGCACTCAGCTTGAATCAATATAAGTTGATTCGCTTTTGATAAGTAATTAAATTGATGAGAATTTTTTAAAACTGTAATTTTTTTTGCTAAATCCTTTAATTCATCATTTGAAATTTTGCTCAGCAGATATTCTTTTATATTTTCTCTGGGAGTGCCAGGTATAGAAGAAGACGATGAAGAAGACCCTTTTGTCTGCAAAATTAATTTGTCTTGTATTGTTGCGATGGCACGCTGTATAGGATTTCTAGGACTTTTTCTAATAGTTGAAGGTGATGATTGTGAGCTATCAAGTGAGCGCGGAGTATTGTTTTCGGGTGATGAATGTGTTGAGTTAGAGTTTGAGCGATTACTCGAAAGTCTGCGTAAAGACACAGGTAATCCTCGTGATCTTGCAGGCTGCAGAGGATAATTAAATTCTAAAGTTTTAACTGAATTTGGAGCTGAATTGCTTAAAAGAGGTGATGTGCTTCTGGAATTTGAATTATTGCTGATGCCACTATCTGGACTATTGATTAGTGACTGAGTGGATTTCTCTGAATAAGAAAGTGATGATAAAAATTCACTCGGCATAGCGAATCGAAATTTCTCTTTACCACTATTTTTTGATTGCCCTAGTTCATTCTGAGAAATTGAGCCGGAAGAGATAGATTTATTTGCTTGCCAATCATTATTTCTATTTTTCGGAATGTGGACGAGTAATTGAGGAGAGCTTTTTGAGCGAGATCTTTCGACTAATCTTTTTGGCTCTTCACTATTATCTTTTGGAGGATAAAAATCATCCTTAGAAGAAAAAGAAACTTTGCGTGTTGGTGATGGTGAAGGTGTTAGTGAAGATGGTGCTGATCTAGGTGATGTTGAATTATTTTTTAGTCGGTTCATGATGAATAAAGTAAGGAATATAAAAATATTGTGAATACAGCAGAGGGGAAAGATTTTTTCAAAAACAAGCTATTAAAAATCTTAATCTGAGTAAGAATCTAGGAATTAAGTTCCTTAATCGTAGGAAACAAATTTCTAGCATCATCCAAAAGTGTTGTTTTTTTTCATAAACAACATAGTGCATCGGGAAACTGGATTTCCTTCTCCATTTTTGATTAGATAGATCGCTGATCGGGCATTCACCGACCATCGGACTTTTATCTCAATCTTCAATATGGAGCGAACATGACCACAACTGTAAATACGATTAATGGCAATGAAGGTAACAACCGCTTAACAGGTGGTTCAAGAAATGATGTCATCAACGGCAATGGTGGCAACGATAGACTTAATGGTGGATCAGGTGACGACACCCTGAATGGTGGAGCAGGTAAGGATGAACTCAATGGCGGTTCAGGTAATGATGTTTTAGATGGTGGAAGTGGTAGCGATGAACTCGAAGGTGGTTCAGGCAATGACACTTTCATCTACACCCTTGGTGAGAATAATGTCAAAGGTACCTATGATGAATACGATGGTGGTTCAGGCTCAGACACTCTAGAACTACGCTTCACTCGTGCTGAGTGGATGAATGAAGATAATCAAAAAATGCTACAGAGTTATTTGAAATGGGCAAGTAAATCTGGCAGTGGTTGCAGATGGGATGATGACTTCACCTTTAGATTCGGTAACGCTAAATTAGAGATAGAAGATATAGAAAAACTGGTTGTGAAAGTGGATGGTGCTGAAATTAAGGATGTAGAGAAAAATACAGTTATTGCAGTTGTAGACAGTATTGGGATCTCAGAAGACAACACTGGAAAAGAAATCTATGTCCTAGGTAATGACAAGGTAAATTATTTAGTTAAAGATTTAAAATTAGAAAGAGCGCCACTTCTCGGTACAGTCACTCTTATAAAGCCGACACTTCAAAATGGAAGTATCGATGAAAATGCCAATAATTGGTATTTCAAATATTCACCTGATAATGCTTATCAGTATTTAAAAGAAGGTGAACCTGCAATTGAAAGTTTTACTTACAAAGTCACTGATGCGAAAGGTGCTAGTGCGACTGGTACAGTGAATATCAACATTACGGGTGTGAATGATGATGCAAAAATTAGCGGCGTAACCAGCGGTTCAGTCACCGAGAGTGGTAGTAGCAATAATGGAGGCACTCCAAAGGCAACAGGTTCTTTAATAGCAAGCGATGTAGATAATGAGCCTAATACATTCCAAGTAGTTACTGATCAGGAGAGTATTAGTAAGTATGGCAAATATTCAATCACAGCCGCTGGTGAATGGACTTACTTGCTCAACAACGGTAATGATACTGTTGAAGCACGAAATTCAAATAGTCCAGATTTAGAAGACACGTTCACGATTAAGTCAATCGATGGCACATCGCAAACGATCACCATCACCATCCAAGGTGCAGATGATATTGTGAATACCAAGCCAGAGATTGAGGGAAAAGGTCGTATTGCGAATGTACAGGAGTTGATTAACTTAGATTACAAAATTCCTATCATTGCAGATAAAGCAGCATTGGGGGGTGACTATGATTATCTGCATGTCCGTACAGGACAGTTTTATGTAAAAGATGCTGAAGATAGCATTGAGCTAGAAGCTAATGATTATGTCATTGACGGATATTTGGGTAAATTTACACCGATATTTACTGGCATAAAAAATCCAGATGGTAAGTATCTCGTGACATGGAAGTATGAGGTCAATGATAGTAAGCTCGATCCTTTGAATACACCAACTACCGGAACTCATAGCAAAGATCAAACATACACACTGAATTTTAAAGCTGGTACAGATACACTATCAGCTGATGTTGTAATACATTTGGATGGGCGTGATGAGATTTTGTTTAGTGATCTAGATAGCCAAAACAATGTTAAAGATTTAAAAAGTAATATTGGTTTTGTGGAATTAAATTCAGGTAGAGATGTATTGTATCTGGGTGATGGAAAAAGCCTTCTTAATGAAGCTTTGGAAGGGAGTGATGTAATTTATGGTGAAAATGGAGATGACTTCCTTCAATTATATAAAAAAGACTCCATTATCTTTGGTGGGAATGGAAATGATGCCATTCAAAATACCATAACTTCTGATGGTGGGCTAATGTTTGGAGGTGATGGCAGCGATGGCTTGAGTTTTTTTACCTTTAAACAAAATTCTCTACCGGCTAAAAATCAAGAAATTTATGCTTGGGGAGGAACAGGTTCTGACACATATTTTACAAACTTAGTAACTTCACCGAAAACTGAATCATGGATAATGGATTTTAGTTCTATTGAGGGTGATAAAATCAAATACTTTACCCAAAATTTTAAAAATACCTCACATACGTGGAGCGAGGTTAATACTAAGCTCATACCGCATGAAGCTGATGCCTCACATCTATTTTTAAGTGAAGGGGCAGCATATTATGAGTTGCAGTTAAAAATAGATAATGATGTCAATTGGTACTCATTATTTAATTTAGTTGGCGTTAATGGTACTGAGATCACTTTAGATGGGCTATTTGCTAACCAAA
>JAIXOW010000452.1 GCA_027486615.1 Oxalobacteraceae bacterium
CAAATCGTATTCTCGGCATGGGCGATATTCTCGCTTTGGTTGAAGAAGCGAAGAAAGGCATGGATGTCGCAGCGGCTCAAGAGCTGGCGCATAAAATCAAAGGTGGCGGTAAATTTGATTTGAATGATTTCAAAGCCCAACTATCGCAAATGAAAAAAATGGGCGGTCTATCAGGACTGGTAGATAAACTCCCTGCGCAATTTCAAAAAGCTGCAGCTGGCACCAATGTTGATCAAGCTGAACGACAAGTCAGACGCATGGAAGGCATGATTAACGCAATGACTCAACAAGAACGGAGTAAGCCTGAATTAATTAAAGCTTCACGCAAGCGCAGAATCGCAACTGGAGCAGGCGTTCAAGTGCAAGAAGTCAATCGTATGCTGGCGCAATTCGAACAAATGCAGACCATGATGAAGAAAATGAAAGGTGGCGGCATGATGAAAATGATGCGCGGTATGAAGGGTATGCTACCTGGAATGCACTAATCTTCACTACAACATCACTGAATTTCATAACCTTTATTGCATCACTCTAGAGGGAAAAACATAAAGATAAGCACACTTCATCACCTCTCAAGAATGAAAATTCAGCGACACTGCGAAAGAAAAATCATCCTCTCATAGGGAAAATTTGAAAAAAACTTACAAAAAACACTTGCATCACAAGCAAAACCCTAAGACTATTGGCGGTGCGTTCATTGGCGCAATTTCACAAACTTGAGTGATGGAGGTAATTGATGGCTACAGCCAAAAAACCTGCTGCAAAAAAAGCGGCAAAAAAGGCAGTAAAAAAGCCAGCAGCTAAAAAAGCTGTTAAGAAAGTCGTAAAGAAAGTCGCGGCTAAAAAGGCAGTTAAAAAAGTAGTGAAAAAAGTAGCAGCTAAAAAACCAGCTGCGAAAAAAGCAGTAAAGAAAGTAGCAGTTAAAAAAGTAGCAGCGAAGAAGGTAGCAAAGAAAGCGACTAAGGCGAAATCAACACGTAAGCCGAATGCTGCATTCATGAAGCCTTTGAATGTTTCAGCAGTGTTAGCAGAAGTGGTAGGTTCAAATCCTTTGCCACGTACCGAAGTAACCAAGAAAGTTTGGGATTACATCAAGAAGCACAAGCTGCAAGATAGCGTTAACAGACGCAACATCAATGCAGACGACAAGCTGAAAGCTGTTTTCGGCGGTAAGAAGACTGTATCTATGTTTGAGATGACTAAACTCATCTCTGCTCACTTGAAATAATATTCAGGTAGCGAACAAAAACGCCCGCAATCATGCGGGCGTTTTTGTTTCTGCTGTATCGACTCTAGTCACGACTCACTATCAACAAGACTTTCATTCGACCACTATCGCAATTTATTTTTTCTTGTAAGCTTCTATAGCTTTCGCTAAATCCTGATAGTCATCACATCCTTTGCCACAAATTTGCTCTAGTCGCGCTAAATGCTCGAGCGCTTTATCAAGCTTATCTACCTTCAAATAAGCCTCACCTATGTATTCATGTGCTTGACGATGATTAGGATTAATTTTTAAGGCCTGGTTGTAGTGTGAAAAAGAGAGATCCATCTCGCCCAAATTTCGATAGGCATAGCCCAAATAATTATGGATGTCTGCATTCTCTGGCGATTTTTTTACTGCTCTATTTAATGCTTTGACTGCGCTCGGCCAATCTTTTGCTAACACCGCTTTATGCCCTGCGACAAAATCCGCATTGTCAGCAACCGCATCCGCTTTCGGTCCTGATACGTTTGCAAATACAGAACCTGCGCAAGTTAATAACATCATGAAGATAATTTTTTTCACATTCACTCCCACTATAAAAATTAAATAATCAATGCTGCCAACGCTGCCATGCGGCGCGTACAGCATTAGGATACTCAGGTCGACCACGACTACCGTTATAACGCCCTAGCGCCATAAACACATCACCACGCTCCAAATCAAGATACAGTCGCAAAATAGCGCAGCCATAACGTAAGTTAGTTTGCATATGAAACAACGCTGCTGGCCGACCATCACCAATTGCATGCGTCCAAAAAGGCATGACTTGCATATACCCTCGGGCACCAGCACGTGAAATCGCATATTTACGAAACGCCGATTCCACTTGAATCAAACCTAACACTAAGGCAGGCTCTAATCCTGCTCGTCGTGACTCATACCAAACTGTCTGCAAAAATTCTTGCCGCACCATGGTATCTGGCATACGACTATGTAAGCGTCGTGACATCACATCAAACCAACGCTGCCATGCCACACGTTCACTCTCATTCGAAAAAACAAGCTTAGGTGGTCTTGGATCAGTGATGGCACGCGCTAAAGCAACCCGCACTGCATCTGCTAATGCTTCTTCTTTTTGATTACCCGCTATCGCTGCTGACGGCATTCCACACACCATCAGCAATAACAAGTATCCCCACCACACTCGCCTTAAGCCTTGTAGGTGGCACAAGAACTTCATCTTCAGAGTGCTAAGCGTTGTTTGATAAACGCGACCATCTCCGCTAAGGCAACTGGTGTCGCTGCTTCGTCTCTACGTCCTTGATATTCCAGCATGCCTTCTTTTAAGCTGCGCTCACCAATCACAATACGATGTGGCACACCAATCAACTCCCAATCAGCAAACATGGCACCTGGACGTTCACCACGGTCATCTAACATCACATCAACGCCCGCTTCTTTTAACGCTGCATACAGCTTATTGGTTTCTGCTTGTACTGCTTCGCTACGGTCATAACCCATAGGACATAACACCACTTCAAAGGGTGCTATCGATGCGGGCCAGATAATACCCTTGGCATCAAAATTTTGTTCAATCGCTGCACCTAAGATACGGGTCACACCTATACCGTAGCAACCCATTTGCATCAACTGCGGTTTACCTGATTCATCGAGATAAGTCGCTTTCATATCTTCTGAATAACGTGTCCCTAATTGAAAGACATGACCAACTTCTATGCCGCGTTGAATTTCCAACACGCCTTTACCATCTGGTGAAGGATCACCCGCCACCACATTGCGTATGTCTGCAATCTGCGCCAACGGAAGATCGCGCTCCCAGTTCGCGCCTGTGTAATGAAAATCTTCTTGATTTGCACCACATACAAAATCACTCATGATCGCAACACTGTGATCAGCAATTATTTTTACTGGCTGCTTAGTTTTAATAGGACCGATATAACCCGGTGGTGTACCAAATGCTTGCACAATCTCCGACTCACTCGCAAATCGGAATGGACCTATGCCGGGTAACTTACCCACTTTCACTTCATTCAGATCATGATCACCACGTAACAGTAACAACCAGATTTCACGTTTTTCTTCAGCGACTTCTACACTAATGACAATCGACTTCACCATTTTTGTCAGCGCTATGTTTAACAAAGCAGCGACATCTTCACAACGCTGTTTACCCGGTGTGGCTGTCAAACTTAATGCGGTTTGTGGATCAGTGCGTTTACCTGCAGGTGGCATCGCTTCCGCTGCTTCCATATTCGCAGCGTAATCTGAGGTAGGGCAATAGACTAAAGCATCTTCACCCGTATCAGCAATCACATGAAACTCTTGCGATCCTGAACCACCGATAGCACCATTGTCTGCAGCCACAGCACGAAACTTCAAACCAAAGCGATGAAAAATACGCGTATAAGCATCCACCATGTTTTGATAGGACACACGCAAGCCTTCCACATCACGATCAAATGAATAGGCATCTTTCATCGTAAATTCTCGGCCACGCATTAAACCAAAACGCGGTCTACGCTCATCACGAAATTTTGTTTGTATGTGATAAAAATTAACAGGTAATTGGCGATAGGATTTGATTTCACTACGCGCCACATCCGTTACCACTTCTTCTGAAGTAGGCTGAATCGCAAAATCACGTCCGTGTCTGTCTTTAACACGCATGAGTTCAGGGCCCATCTTGTCCCAGCGACCGGTTTCTTGCCACAGTTCAGCGGGCTGAACCAAAGGCATTAGCATTTCGATAGCACCTGCTTTGTCCATTTCTTGCCGCACTATGCCTTCCACTTTACGGATAACCCGTAATCCCATAGGCATGTAGGTATAAATGCCAGAACCAAGGCGCTTAATCATGCCGGCACGCAGCATGAGTTTATGGCTGACGATTTCCGCATCAGACGGGGCTTCTTTTAGGGTAGAAATAAAAAACTGGGATGCGCGCATGAGAATCTAATCTTTTAAAAGAGGAGGGTTATAATCAACTCAATTTTAAAGTATTAGTTGGTCATCGAGCCTGCTGATTGCAATACCGAGTTTTTTATCCTGCCGCGCTGTCCTTTTCGGCTTGTCGTCACCAGATAAAAACGCGTTTTACCTTGCATGCAGCCGCCGTCTGACCACAGAAAATTCGAGGTGCATCATGCTAGACCGTGAAGGCTTTCGCCCAAACGTCGGCATTATCTTGTTGAACAGCCAGAATGAAGTCTGGTGGGGCAAACGGGTACGCGAACATTCGTGGCAGTTTCCGCAAGGCGGAATTAAATATGGCGAAACGCCAGAACAAGCCATGTTCCGCGAATTAGAAGAAGAAGTTGGCTTACGTGCCGAGCACGTAAAAATCATAGGCCGTACCCGTGATTGGCTACGCTATGAAGTGCCAGATCATTTCATTAAACGTGAAATCCGCGGCCATTATCGTGGACAAAAACAAATCTGGTTCTTGTTGCGTATGGTGGGTCGCGATTGCGACATTAATCTACGTGTTTCCGATCATCCTGAATTCGATGCTTGGCGCTGGCATGAGTATTGGGTGCCCTTAGATGTGGTGATTGAATTTAAACGTGATGTGTATCTGAAAGCTTTGCAAGAACTATCGCGCTTTTTAAATCGTCCTCAGGGTGCAAATAATCAGCATCGCAATCGTGATCGTGTTCAACACGGTCACGCTCCTCATACTGAAAAATCCATAGCAACGAATCCGCAAACACCTGCACCTGCTGCGCAAGACCAACCCGAATCGGAACCTAAATGAGCTTGACGACTTTTTTGCGCCCTATCGCATTATTCATAACCCTCTTTCTTTCGTTGTCAGCTAGTGCGCAAAAAGAAGATGCAGACGGCGCTCCAGTAGTCTGGCAAGAATCCGCTGTCACACTACCAGCTGCACCGATAAAGGAAAATTTACTCGCATTTAATCCAAATGCGAGTGGCACTATGAAATTTGCTATCGATACAAAATCCTTGACGGTAGAAAAAGATGAAGTTGTACGTTACACCCTCGTCATCACTAGTACTGCTGGTGCGAGCAATGTGAGTTATGAAGGAATACGTTGTAAGACGATGGAGAAAAAAGCGTATGCCTTTGGTCAGGCTGATGGCAACTGGTCTGTTGCTAAACGCGATGCTTGGGATGCGATTGCAGACGGCCGCTTAAATCGACAACACATCACACTTGCTCAAGATTTTTTTTGTGATGGATCACGTGTTGCGGGCAAAGCAGAAAACATTATTGAACGCATACGTCGTAATAGACCGCTTAAATAAAACGCAAGCTTATTTGTGGCGTTAAACTCTTCAAAGCAGCACTAAGTTATCGCGGTGTATTAACTCCGACTCTTCTACATAGCCGAGTATCGCTGCAATTTCAGAGGATGGTTGACGCATAATGCGACGCGCTTCCGTACTAGCGTAATTCGACATACCACGCGCAATTTCTTTACCTTCTTGTGTGACGCAAGTGATGACATCACCGCGACCAAAATCACCCACCACTTCCACCACACCAATCGGTAATAAAGATTTACCTTCGGTGCTGAGCTTTTGTACTGCACCTGCATCTAAAACAACTTTGCCAGCCGTCTTAAGATGATCTGCCATCCATTGTTTGCGTGCTGTCAGACGCGCAGTTTGCGCAACAAGTTGCGAGCCTATCGCTTCACCTTTCGCAAGACGGGTTAAGACTTGTTCTTCACGTCCCCAAGCAATCACTGTGTGTGCACCTGAAGCCGCAGCACGACGTGCAGCTAAAATTTTAGTCAACATACCACCGCTACCAATGCCACTACCTGCACCACCTGCCATTGCTTCGAGTGCAGGATCACCTGCTTTAGCTTCATGTACAAATTCTGCGCTTGGATTTTTACGAGGATCGGCTGTGTAGAGACCGCGTTGATCTGTCAAAATAATTAACGCATCAGCTTCAATTAAATTTGCAACGAGTGCACCTAAGGTATCGTTGTCACCAAATTTAATTTCATCAGTGACCACGGTGTCATTTTCATTGATGACAGGGATGACGCCAAAGTCTAATAAGGTAAACAACGTAGAACGTGCATTTAAATAACGCTCACGATCAGCTAAATCTGCATGCGTTAATAAAACCTGTGCAGTGCGTAATTGATGCGCACCAAAGCTAGTCTCATAAATTTGCGCCAAGCCCATTTGACCCACTGCAGCACAAGCCTGTAGTTCATGCACTTCAACAGGTCTTTTTTCAAAGCCTAAACGTTGCATGCCTTCTGCAATTGCACCTGAACTCACCAACACCACTTGCTTACCCATGGCACGCAATTGCGCTATCTGTGCTGCCCATTTAGAAATAGCGGCATGATCAAGACCCTTGCCTTCATTTGTGACAAGTGATGAACCGACTTTGATGATAAGGCGCTGCGCTTCTTGAATAACAGATCGCATGAGGTTTTCAGAAAATATGAGGAGAAAATTTAATCGATTACTTTGAAACGTGGATCATCCAGATCGACTGAAACAATCGCACGTACTTCTTCGACTAAGGTAGATTGATCACGCTGCTCTTGATTGCGCTGTGTGGCGATGAAGTCATAAATCTCTTTAACTAAATCATCACAACCCTCACGCGTTAAGCCAGATATTTCAAATACAGGGCCTTTCCAGCCAAAGCGTTTAATAAAATCTTTAACGCGCGCAACACATTCTTCTTGCGGCACCATGTCTAATTTGTTTAACACCAACCAACGTGGTTTATCAAACAAAGATTCATCGTATTTTTTTAGCTCCAGCACAATCGCTTTCGCTTCTTTTACTGGATCGACATGATCGAACGGCGCTAAATCAACGAGATGCAATAATAAACTGGTGCGTTGCAAATGCCGTAAAAACTGAACACCCAAACCCGCACCATCTGCTGCACCTTCAATTAATCCTGGTATATCTGCAATCACAAAACTTTTTTCATGACTTACACGCACCACACCTAAATTAGGATGCAAAGTCGTAAAAGGATAATCTGCAACTTTAGGACGTGCATTCGATACTGCAGCAATGAAAGTAGATTTACCTGCATTCGGCATACCCAACAATCCTACATCTGCCAGTACTTTTAATTCGAGTTTAAGATCGCGACGCTCGCCTTCTTTACCATCGGTTTTTTGTCGCGGTGCGCGATTAGTTGATGACTTAAAGTGTATGTTGCCCCAACCACCTTCACCACCTTTAGCGAGCAATGCGACTTGATCATGTTCAGTTAAATCGGCAATGATGCCGCCATCAACTTGATCGATCACCAACGTGCCAACTGGCATGCGCAAATAAACATCATCAGCGCCTTTGCCATAGCAATCAGAACCACGTCCATGTTCACCATGACGACCACGATGAATTTTTGCGAAACGATAATCTACTAAGGTATTGATATTTCGATCGGCAATGGCAAAGATGCTGCCACCTTTTCCGCCATCGCCACCATCAGGCCCACCAAATGGACGAAATTTTTCACGGCAAAACGAAGCAACGCCATTGCCGCCATCACCAGCAATCACTTCTATTTTTGCTTCATCGATAAATTTCATAATCTGCCGCCAGAAAGTAAAAAGGCCCTACCTGCGGCAGAGCCTTTTATGCAGGAATGCTGAATGCTTCCTAAGCCGGAACAACCATCACGAAGTGACGCTTAGCTGCACCTTTGATAGCAAACTGCACTTTGCCATCAGTTAAAGCAAATAAAGTGTGATCTTTACCCATGCCTACATTTTCGCCAGCATGCAATCTCGTGCCGCGTTGACGAACGATGATGCCACCAGCATTGATTGCTTGACCACCATAGACCTTGACGCCTAGTCGTTTCGACTCTGAATCACGGCCGTTGCGCGTAGTGCCGCCGCCTTTTTTATGTGCCATTTGCTACTCCTAATTTCCTGATCAGTCTGATCAGTGATTAACCATTGATCGAGACGATTTGCAATTCAGTGTAATTTTGGCGATGGCCTTGATGCTTTTGGTAATGCTTACGACGACGCATCTTGAAAATTTTCACTTTATCGTGACGACCATGCGCCACTACCGTAGCAAGCACCTTAGCACCTTGAACCAGAGGCGCACCAAATTTCATGGTGTCACCCGCACCCACTGCGAGTACTTGATCCAAAGTGATTTCGGAGCCTATGTCTGCCGGTATCTGTTCTACTTTAAGTTTTTCGCCAGCCGCAACTTTATACTGCTTGCCGCCGGTTTTTATGACCGCGTACATGGGAACCTCATCAATTTTTGTGTTTGGAACATAGCCCAATGCCAGAGTGGCGATGGGATTTCAACCGTCAGCAGCTAAGACCTCAGCCGATTCGGGAAAACCCCAAATTATACATAGACTTAGCGATTAGGTCAAAACTAAACCTCTCTGTTAAAGCTAGGTTATTAGAGAAGCAGAGGGTGAATGCTCATCGTATAATCGCCCAACTTTTAAATTTCATGCACGATAACTAAAATTAATTGTCAAATTAAAAACTTTACTTGATTTGATTTGAAATAAATCGCTCATTGCACAAACACTTAACCATTTAATAATCTTGCTTTCCTCGTGACCGCCTCAACCACAGCCAGTCAGAACCACCCTCTTTCAACAGTCATCGCTGCTGACATGCTTGCCGTTGATGCCACCATCCGCGCGCAACTACATTCTGATGTGCCCTTAGTGAGTCAAATCGCGGATTACATCATTAGCGCGGGTGGCAAACGCATACGTCCTGCTTTAGTTTTGCTAATGGCAAATGCTTGGGGTTATCGCGGCACAGATCATCATAAGTTGGCAGCAGTAATTGAATTCATCCATACCGCCACCTTGCTACATGATGATGTCGTGGATGAATCATCATTACGTCGTGGTCGTGAAACAGCAAATGCATTATTTGGCAATGCAGCTTCGGTGTTAGTGGGTGACTTTGTTTATTCACGCGCGTTTCAAATGATGGTCTCTGTTAACAATATGCGAGTCATGCGCATACTGGCAGACGCCACCAACGTGATTGCAGAAGGTGAAGTACTGCAGCTCATGAACATGCATGATCCTGATGTCACCGAAGAACGTTATCTACAAGTTATACGTTCTAAAACTGCAAAATTATTTGAAGCAGCCACTGAGTTAGGCAGCTTGATTGCTGGTGCAACCGAAGATCACATCAATGCTGCTGCCGAATATGGACGCTCACTAGGCACTGCATTTCAATTGATTGATGATGTATTAGATTATTCTGGCAATGCGCATGACATAGGCAAAAATGTTGGAGATGATCTGCGCGAAGGCAAACCCACCTTACCGCTAATTTATTTGCTTCAGCATGGCACTACACAAGAACGTGAACTCGTACGTAACTGCATAGAACATGGTGATGAAGAACATTTTGATGACATCTTAAATGCCATCACCGGATCCGGCGCCTTGGAATACACAAGAATGAAAGCAGAACAAGCAAGCCAACGTGCTATGAGCTCTTTAGATAACCTACCTGAAGGTGATCACAAAACTGCGCTGATGCAATTAGCTAGATTTGCAGTTGAGCGGAATCACTGATTTACTGTAAATTTACGCAGGCATCACAGATCGATGGAAACTCACAATTTTCCATACACCCTGCTTTAATGTAGCAGTCATCACTAATCGTCCAAACATGATCTGCTGTTGACCATCTAATGCCACTGACCACTTATCTGTACATGCTAAAAGCATGACATCATCAGAAACAGATTGAATTTTTTTATCTTCAATAGACATAGTGAGCGGCTGAAGTTGCGCAAACGCTTGCTCGAAATACTGGCGAACTCCCTCGCTATTTGTTATCAGTGTTTTAGTTGATGTGCCATAGAACATCACATCAGCAGCAAATAACTGCATAACCGCATCCACATCACAACGATTTACTGCAGCCACCCAATTTGCTAATAGCTGATCAGCGACTTCTAATAAATTATTAGATGATCTTTTAAAAAATAGAGCGCGGAAAACGGAGTGGAATTTTTTCATTAAGATACATTCACTTGCTAAAAATCAGCATTGTAAACAATCATAAGAAAATATAAATTATCTAAATACTCTACTCACCCCCGCCTTACCGCACTATTCGCCACACCACCACGTTTACTTTGCAATAAACCTATATTCATTTCAGCAGTGAGATTCGAGGCATAAAACTCTTCTATCATCTGCACCGATGTCCGTGCATTGCGAGCGAGTGTCAACAAATCAATTCCCTTACCATATAAAAGCCTAAACATAATTGCAGTATGCCGTAGGCTGTATAAACTTCTTGCCTGACCTAACTCACCTAACTTGAGACCAGTCGCATTTAAAATTTTATTAAAATTCATAGACAACACTACACTCGCTGCATCTCTATCATCTATGTGCGGTAAAAATAAATAATCTTCTTTATTCACTGCAGCTGTTTTTTCGCGATAACGTAATAAGCTTTGATAAATCCGTACAGCCGGTCGTAAAGTCACAATCTGCGCTTTATGCCGCTTAGTTTCAGGCAAAGTAAGTCGCAAATATAAATGCTCACCACGTACTATCTCCACATGTTTATGCTGAATGAATTTAAGATCGGTTGGACGCATAAAACTATTCACCATAAAACCGATCACCCATGCCATTTCCATCGGCACGGATGCAGTTTTAGTAAAAATACCTCCCGCTCTGTCTCTATGCGTACCCGGCTTTTCTTCTTCCGTTAATTTCGCTAAAGACTTAGCTGCACGCAGCAAACGCAAATACTCATTCGCAGTAAATCCACCACGCGGTTGAGAATCAATTTTAATTTTTGGAAATGGAGGGATTTTATCGAGCAGATTATTAACGAGTGCGAATTTGAAAATCAAACGCACCGACTGCATATACTGACTAATCGTCACCGTTGATGCGAGCGAGTCAGACAAGCTCTTAACAAACACGGCTAAATCTTTATGGGTAATCGTGCGTATATCTTTATCTTGAAAAAACGGATAAATCTTACGCATAAACCGACTACGTAAAGATTTAAAAGATTGCAAAGCCAACTCACCTCGCAACATACGTCCGCGCTCAACTTCTAAAGCTTTCTTTGCGATCGCTTCTAAACTAAATTGCAAATCCACACGCTTAGCAATAATCCGATCTAAACCGGCGACATCACTTTCATCCTCTTGATTATGCTTAACTAGCAACTCTTCATAAAACCGCTTCGCTAATTCCGTTGCCGTACTTTTATCAATCGTGCGCAAACTACGCACATGCATACGACCCGACATAAAGCAACGCACCTGCCAGAAACGGCTACCGGCAATTCGATAGATTTTTAGCTTACTAGGATAACCATGCACCGGAGTTAATGACGCGAGCACAGGCATAGATCGCGCAACACGCGACGTATACACCGAATCATTAGCACTAGCGTTTTGAGTCATAAGCAAGTCTAAAACTGTATCAAACTGGGGACTAGGAAACTGGGGCTTCTATTAACAAGATATCGCTCTAAAAACCATATCCTGCCCTAAAAGTTGACTGAGAGTATGTATCAAGCTGTATCAAACTTTGGTTGTTCGTGACACAGAACAAGAATTCGTTCTTTTTTAGCTAGTGTAAGAGCGAAAAATCTCATAACAGCGCTTCTCGTTATAACTGTTTGGAGATTAATCAATGAAAAAGACTCAATTTGCTTTGGCAGCTTTGGCTCTCGTAGCTTCAACCGCAGCAATGGCTCAAGCAACTGTATATGGCACTTTAGATGCTGGTATCGCTAACACCACCAGCTCAGACAATACTACTAGTGGTACATCTTTTTCTGGTTCAGGCGGCTGGGCAGCTGGTAACAACATCGGCTTTAAAGGTAGCGAAGACCTCGAAGGCGGCATGAAAGCAACCTATCAGTTGCAAGCTGGTATCAACTTAGGCTCAGGTTTAATTGACAATGGCGGCAATAACAATGGCCTATTTAGCCAAATCGCTCAAGTTGGTATCTCTAGCGAGATGGGTTCTTTGAATTTAGGTCAACAACTTTCACCATACATCGGCGCGCAAGCTGCTGGTACTGCTGGCAATGGTCACTTCTTCGTAAACCGTATCGTTATGGGTGGCGGTTTCGGTAACGCAGCAGTTGGTGCAACAATTAATGCAACATCAGGCTTCTTCATTTCTGACGCAGTTTCTTACTCAACTCCATCAATCGGCGGCATCTCTGCAACCGTGATGAAA
>JAIXOW010000315.1 GCA_027486615.1 Oxalobacteraceae bacterium
CAGCAAACAACAGAATAGTTATCAATTCACTATCAAATTCACAAATAATTAGTAAAATACTAATTATCCGACTTGGATCGTTGTAAAAGCTAAACACGCAATTTTCTGCATTCCTCGGCAATTACATCGCTTAATAATCACTCACTAATTCAGGAATACTCATGAAAAAAATCGCATCAATTGTTGCTCTCGCATCTGTTTCACTCACCACTCCCTTCCTCGCTCAAGCAGAAGGCACTTATGTAAAAGCATCAATAGGCAGATCAAACTACAAAATAGATGGTGGCAGTAATGAACATACCACCGGCGGATCACTTGGCTTGGGATACGTCATCGACAAAAACTGGGATGCAGAAATTGGCTATACCAATTTTGGAACAGTTAAATATTCCGATCCAGATCCTTCACAGAGTGGCAGCTTAAAAACTCAGACAATTTATGCTGCAGGTATAGGCAAACTCCCTATCACAGATACCTTCTCAGTTTTTGGTAAAGCAGGAGTAGCTTTCAATTATTCAAAAGCAACTATTTACGGAACCCCATATAGCTCGAGCAAAACAAATACAGCATTATTATTAGGCGCAGGTCTTAGCTATCAATTCACGAAAGAACTTGCTGCGACACTAGACTATACATACTACGGCAAAGGAAAAATTGCATTTGGAGGTGAAACTGGAGACTTCAAGTTAGACCAAGTCAGTGCAGGATTTAAGTATTACTTTTAATCGTTCTCACAATAAAAAACACCTGCAAGTTTGAAAATTTGCAGGTGTTTTTTTATTAAAATACGATTAGCTAAACGACTTCGACCAAATAATTTTAGAAACGTTCTATCTCTCATGCGTACGAATACGCTTCGCTATTCGTACCTACGGGTTACTAATATGCAGTTGTAGGGAAGATAAATCTCAGAAGTGCAGGAATACGCTTCGCTGTACGCACCTACTCCGCTGTTGTTTCAACCAACATTTCAATTAACTCTCTTGCAAACACTGGCAAGGATTGCACGCTTTTCACGCAAATCTGTAATTTTCTAATAGCCCATTCTTCTTTAAGTTCTACAATGCGAATAGACATACTCTTAGCATGACGACTCGCTGCTGAATAAGGCAAAATACCTATACCAACATTCGAGGCAATCATACGACTCGCTGCTTCGAAATTCCCAACTTGTATACGTATCTTAATTGAACGATGTAAGTTATTAGCCGCTTGAGTGAGAAAGCCATGTATTGCGCTGGCTTCTAACATACCAACGAAATCAAATTCCAATGCTTCTTCAAATCTTACATCAGCTCGATTTGCCAATGAATGTGAATCTGAAGTAACAAGTACTAATCTGTCTTCAACATAAGGCAAGACTTCCAAACCTTCTGTGTGTACATTACCAGCAACGATACCTATATCAACTTTACCTTCCGATACTGCACGTACAATTTCATTCGAGAGTCGTTCTTTAAGATCGACATTCACATCAGGATGATTGGCTAAAAACTTAGGCAACACAGCAGGCAAAAATTCTGCCATCGCGGTGGTGTTTGCAAAAATACGTACATGCCCTTTTGATCCCTTTACATACTCTGCAAGATCAACACGCAAATCAGCCAGCTGTTGCAAAATGCGGCGGGCATGATGCATGAAAGCTTGACCTGGTGGTGTTAAGGTCACACCTTGCGAAGTACGATAAAGCAGTTTAATGCCCAAGCCTTCTTCTAGATTTTTAATGCGTATCGATGCAGCAGGCAAAGACATATGAGAGCGCTCTGCACCGCGCGTTAAGCTATTTGCCTCGGCGATGTTAACGAAGAGTTTAATATCTGGTAAATCAAAATGCGCTGCCATGAGGTTTAGCCAAAAAGAGGGAAAGATTCAAATTCACCGGACAATAATGTTTTACTGTCTGCGCCTAACCAGCCATCAATCAAGCTAGCATAGACCCGACGAAAATCCGTGGTGTAGGTCACATTACCACCAATATCCAAGGCAGTGAGACTTGGTGGTTTGCCATAGTGACCGCCTTTGACTGGTTTACCAATCACGTACATATGATTAGCAGTACCATGATCGGTACCAAGACTCGTGTTCTCAGCAGCACGTCGTCCAAATTCTGAAAAGACCAACACGGTGACATCATCTGCACGACCTAAGCGTTCCATGTCTTGCATAAAGCCCGACACTGCATCTGACACATACGTCAACATACGCTGATGCACTTCCGACTGCTGCACATGCGTATCAAATGCATTGTGACGATACGATGTGTAATACAAACGTGTAGGCAAATCAGCTGCAATCATTGCAGCAACTTTAGGTAGATCAACTGAGATAATGCCGTAATCAATAGGTGTTTTATAGTTAGCCCACGCAGCTCTTACTAACTGCGAAGCTTCACGCGCACTGTTGGCAACACTATCCAAATAATTTTGTGTAGCACTGGCTGTAACTGACTTAGGCACGCTATCTAATAGCGGACGACTCTGTAGCAAGCCTTTACGTGTAAAGCGTTCAGGATCATCAAACACCACAGGCACATGCTTAGCAGCTCGTACAGCTAAAGATTGACGTTCATCGATATTCACTAAAAAATTTGGTGTGAGTGCAGGATCAATCGCATCTGCAACACGTCCTAACCAACCATAAGGCTCACCCGTATTTGGCGCTCCAGTATGCCAATACGCAGCTGATGTGAAATGTGAATACGAAGGCTGCGCATAACCACATCCATGCACCACAGCCATTTTGCCTTCTTTGAATAAACGCTCAAAGCCTGCCATGCCTGGACTAAAACCAAATTGATCATCAATCTTACGAACTTTATTTGGGCGTATGCCTATATTGGGACGCAAACGATAATACGCATCATCTGCATAAGGTACTAAGGTATTAAAACCATCATTCGCACCAGAGAGCTCCAGCACAACTAAAATACGTTTATCTTTTTTGTTCGCAGCTTGTGCAGACAAGGGAGAAACTAAGGGCAAGCCTGCAACTAAGCCCGCTCCAGCCAATGACTGCAATAAAGTACGACGTGTTAAATCAGTATGGTGCTCGTGGTTAGAATGCGTATCTTGCTTCATAATTTTTTTAGTCTTTTTTTGTTAAACGAATTAGCCTAACTGATAAGCAGGCAGAGAAAGAATCACATGCAAAGTAGTACGCAATGCTTCTTCCATATAAGTTTCTGCTCGTGATAAATCATCCGTGCCTAATTCAGCTTGCAACATGGCTGCAATTTTTTTACGTGACTCGCTATCTATAGGTACAGATAAAAACCGTAGCAATAAATAATCAACCGCTTGCTGCGTTGTTTTGCATCCTGCTTGTTGAACCATGCCAGTAAGATTCAACTGTGCATAAGCACGCGGTATAGGCTTAACTTTTTCTATCGCCTTACGCCAAGCGTGATAGCTAGCTAAACGTGTATTGAAATCTTCATCTCTATCACCTTGCATAGACATCGATGACATCTCTTTACCTTCAGGCTTGGTGGCAGTCGTCACATCAATGCCCATGGCTAATTTCTCAGCAACAGGAACGATTTGATAAAACTGATTTGGCACTCTGTCAGTCGGAACAAAAGCTATCGGTGGAAACACAGTGTCATAGACAAAATTTCCACGCGCGAGTAACAAGCCTGGTGTAATCCAACTCTTACCATGTGCCCAACCTGCTACATTCGGTGGATACAATAATTTTTGTCCGAGGGATTCAGTTAAATCATTGAAGTCAGGAATGCCAGGTATGGTTTTTAATCCCAACTTACGATAAGTAGCAACCACTAATTCAACTGGAGGCTTAATACGAGTTGCGACTGATGCATCACTATAAAAATCCCGTGATACAAATACTGCTTCTAAAAATGGCGCAATTTCATAATTTGATTTGCGTAGTACATTACCTAACTCTTTTTGTAACTCTGGCGATAACTCTTCACGCACAAAATAACGATATAACTTCGCAGCTATAAATTCTGCTGCCACTGGTTGCGCGAGCAAAATATCAATCACCTGTACACCATCATAATTTCCGGTGTGACCTAACAGAGTTTTATTTGCGTTGTCGTGCTTGTTGGGATTCACGACAAACTTCAACCCCTGATAATTCCAACCTGTGAAAGCGCGTGCTGCTTCACGGATGTCTTGCTCGCTGTAATTGCCCACACCCATGGTGAACAACTCCATAATCTCGCGCGCAAAATTTTCATTCGGTGCGCCCTTCACATTCACAGCCGCATCCAAATAAGCCAACATTGCAGGGTCTTGCGCAACAGCTATCATCAGCGTTCTGAAATTACCCGTTGCATGCTTGCGAAACAATTCATTCTGCAACAGCATTTTGCGGTAATCACGCACCTTCTCTTCACTCGTCGCGAAATGCCCATGCCAAAACAAAGTCATTTTTTCTTCTAATGGACGGCGTGTGGTCAACATACGATTCGCCCACCAATACCCTACGCGATTTGATTCAAGACGACTAGCACGCAACCAATATAAAAAACGATCCGCTACTTGTTGCATACGCCGATTACCTTCGGGCTTAACTTTCACACCTAATGATTCACCTGTATCACGTGCAAGATCAGTCGCAGCAGGACGTGAAGTAGCAAAAGGCTCTAAACCTGCATCATGCACACCCGAATGCTCAAAGGCGGGTAAAGGATTAGGAGTAGATTTGTAACGCACCAAAGTCTTTACAGCCTGAGTCGGTGACATAGCTGCAAAGCGCGTAATCTCTTCGGGTGTGGCACCAAAGCCTGCGCGCTCTAACAAATGTGCGGCACGCTCACGATTCCACTCGGATTTGGTTATTGGCTGTAAATTACCTTGCCATGATGTAGGTGCTGCATGAGATAACATTGACGCTCCCAGCAAAATTAGCAGGATGGGAGCTTGAAAAAGACGCATAATTATAGAAACCTGAAATAAAAAAAATCAAAAAACGAGACTGCTTTGCGAGATTTTACTCTAGCGCTTAAAAGCCTTATGAGACAGAAAGTTTTCAAAAAGATAAAACAAGTCTCGCGACACGGCAGTTATAGAATAATAAGAGAATTAAATTCAACTCTGAAGTAATAGTCTGTAAACAGATAAAAAATAACGGACAATCATGATAATCATTAGGTAAGGGAGAGAACAATGCACTTCATCAAATGGACGACATCTATCGCAGCTGGTGTTTTACTGATACTAACAACCAGTTCCATCGTCAATGCAGAAAGCAAAGAAAAAGCTTTGTTGGATCAAGCACGTAGTTTGTTTAAGCCTTTGCCCGACACTGCGCATGTTGATGATTATCCGCACTCAAAAGCTAGACTAGAATTAGGCAAAGCCTTGTTCTTTGAAACACGTGTGTCAACCGATGGACGTATGAGTTGCGCTGCTTGTCATAACCCATCCTACTATGGCGCAGATTCCTTAGCACTCTCTGTAGGTGTACATGGTAAAAAACTACCGCGTAATGCACCGACAGTATTTAATACGCCACTGTTAATTGCACAGCACTACGGTGGTAACCGTGTCTCGGTTGAAGAGCAAGCCATGAAGGCATTGCTGAGTCCTCACGCTTATGGCAACACTAGCTATGCAGAAGTAGAAGTTAAGTTAGAAAAACTCGGTTACGAGAAAAAATTTCAAGCAGCCTTCCCTAATGAACCTAAAGCGATTAGCGCAGAAAACTGGGCAACCGCTATTGGCGCATTTGAACGCACCTTACTCACACCTGCTCCGTTTGATAAGTATTTAAAAGGCGATCAAAAAGCGATTAGTAAAGAAGCCAAACTCGGTTTAGAAAAATTTATCTCTACAGGATGCGCAGGCTGTCATAACGGAGCAACCGTTGGTGGACAGAGCTATCAAAAATTTGGCATCGTAGAAGATTATTGGTTAGCCACAGGTAGTAAAGAAATGGAACTGCTGAAAGGTCGTGACAAAGGTAAATTCCACGACACACAAAAACCAGAAGACACTTACATCTTCAAAGTGCCTCAACTACGTAATGTCGCTGTGACACCACCTTATTTTCATGATGGTTCAGTGGCTCGCTTGGAAGATGCAGTACGTGTGATGGCGCGTGTACAGCTAGGTCAAAAATTAAATGATATCGATGTTGCCAACATCGTTGCATTTCTTCAAACCCTCACAGGTGAAGTACCTCCGCAATTTGCAACTGCGCCTTCACTACCTGTAGCTGGCTTTCAAAATCTACCCTAACCAATGGCCATCTTGAGTATGCGGCGCAATGCATTGCGCCCTACTTAATTAATTTATTTGCGTACGATTACGCTTCGCTAATCGTACCTACCACACCAAAAAATATATGAAGATGTTGCAGGGATGATTAGCGCAGTGTAATCATCTGACAATAAATCTTATAAATTAAGGATTGCTTCGTAGGGCGCAATGTATTGCGCCGTATGGAAATAAATTCATATCTACTAAAGTATTTCAATTAAAAATCTTCTCATTGAACATGCTTACCATGCGGCGCAATGCATTGCGCCCTACTTGATTGATTTATTTACGTACGATTACGCTAAGCTAATCGTACCCACCACACCAAAAAATATATGAAGATGTTGTAGGGATGATTAGCACAGTGTAATCATCTGACAATAAATCTTATAAATTAAGGACTGCTTCGTAGGGCGCAATGTATTGCGCCGTATGGAAATAAATTCATATCTATTAAAGTATTTCAATTAAAAATCTTCTCATTGAACATGCTTACCATGAGGCGCAATGCATTGCGCCCTACTAATAAATTGTTGGTATCAATCCAAAACAAAGCCTATCCCCTCACTAGGCTTACAATCAAGTTTTCCCTCACCAAGCTCATCTATCGTGATCGCTATCCTTGAAGCGCAACGTGCTGGTCTACTACAACGTAAACACTGGTTAACCAATCTCATCGCTGGTGTTACGGTAGGCATAGTCGCCCTGCCACTCGCAATGGCGTTTGCGATTGCCTCGGGTGCTAAGCCTGAGCAAGGTCTCTATACCGCTATCGTTGCTGGTCTAGCGGTATCATTTTTTGGAGGAAGTCGCCTACAAATTGCAGGTCCGACCGGTGCCTTCATTGCAGTATTAGCAGGCATCACTGCCACGCATGGTTATGCAGGCTTACAAATCGCGACTTTGCTTGCAGGTTGCATACTCGTGTTGCTCGGCGTTGCACGCTTAGGCAATATCATTAAATTTATTCCTGATCCAGTCATTGTTGGTTTTACTGCAGGTATAGGTGTGATCATCTGGGTGGGACAATGGTCTTATTTTTTTGGGCTACCCTCATCTTCAGGTTTACATTTTCATGACAAGCTGTGGCATCTACTTCAGTCTTTCAATGAATTGCATTTACCCACTACATTAATGGGAATGGCTTCGCTACTGATCGTAATTTTTAGTAGCCGTATCCCTTACGTAAAGCGTGCACCAGGCCCTTTGCTTGCCTTAGTGTTTGCAGGTCTACTGCAATTTCATTTTGAATTTGAAGGTGTCGCCACCATAGGTAGCATGTTTGGTGAAATACCACGTGATCTTCCATCATTCCAGTGGCCTGACATCACCTTCACACACATTGTTGAACTGATAGGTCCTGCGTTTGCCATTGCCATGTTAGGCGCGATTGAATCTCTATTATCTGCAGTAGTTGCCGATAGCATGACTGGGTCACGACACGACTCCAATCAAGAATTAATCGGACAAGGCATCGCTAACATACTCACACCGCTCTTCGGTGGATTCGCTTCCACTGGCGCTATCGCTAGAACAGCGACTTCGATACGTAATGGTGGCAATAGTCCACTCTCAGGAATCATTCACGCTGCCACATTAGTGTTGGTAATTGTGTTTGCAGCACCCTTAGCAAAGCATATTCCGCTTGCGACACTTGCTGCAATTTTATTTGTCGTCGCTTGGAATCTGAGTGAGATACATCGTGTCATGAGTATGTTGCGCAGAGCTCCACGTGCTGATGTCGTCATTCTCCTAGTGACCTTGTTCTTAACCGTATTCGTAGATCTCGTCGTTGCAGTCAATATCGGTGTGATTTTAGCGACCTTACATTTCTTGCGTCGTATGGCGGCTAGTGTTGAGGTAACTGCTTTACCTGAAGAAGATTTACCACTCAATCAATCAGGTGAAGTTGCCACCTTGCCTAAAGACGTGATGATTTTTAGGATAGATGGCCCCTTCTTTTTTGCAGCAGTTGAATCATTTGAACGTGCACTTACTTTTACAAACAGCCAACCCCGTGTCGTGATCTTAAGTTTGCGACGCGTTCCATTTGTCGACATGACTGCAATTGGTAAATTAGAGCATGTTATGCATGATCTACAAAAACGGCACATACGCGTGATTCTGGCTGAAGCAAATACACTGGTCACTGAAAAACTCGAACGAGCAGGCTTGTTTGATCTGGCAGGGCGTGAACAGGTGTTCACAGAATTATCTGCTGCTATAGTATCGGCAAATATTAAAAAATCCTGATTTACCAATTGTTTTGAACAACTCACTGAGAATAATGTTATGGAACGCTTTACGATATCCCTTGATGATGAACTCGCGCATGATTTTGATCATTTAATAGAAGAGATCGGCTATGAAAATCGATCAGAAGCAGTACGCGATTTAATTCGACAAGCACTAGAAAGATCACGCTCACAAAGTGATCAGTCTACGCACTGTGTTGCAGTGGTGAGTTATGTGTATAACCATCATGAAAAAACCATGTCTGATCGATTACTTAATTCGCATCATGAACACCATAGTATTGTTATGTCCACCATGCACGCACACTTGGATCATGATGATTGCTTGG
>JAIXOW010000383.1 GCA_027486615.1 Oxalobacteraceae bacterium
AAGAAAGGGTAACAATAACGCATAAAAGTGAAAATTTTCAGGGAAGTCTTCAAAAAAAGTATTATGTTATGTTTTAAGATTTATTTGATAGTTCTCCTTGAAAGATTTTAGATTTTTATTTCAAGTTAGTGGAAGTGGAAAAGGAAAAGAGTAAGTAAAATTCACGATTAAAATGTCAACTGCAAAGTTAATGAAAATAACAATAACATATGAATATGAAAATGAAGAAACAAAAGTACGTTTATTTTTGATTTATTTTTCCACGATTTATCAATTAGGCTTTGGGAAAGATTACATATCAATAGCAAAAATTTGGATCTGAAAATTTACATCTACATCTCTATCCGCTATTTTTTTCCAGATTCCGACTTATCAATTAGACTTTTTGAAAGATTCAAAAGCAAATTAAGATCGGTAATCTCTAACATAACACCTTTTTCATCAAATAGACGTTTGATATCTTCCACAAGAGCTTTTTTTTCCTTATCAGTTTCTTTTCCCAATTCATCACCATTTATGTCTTTATACGTTTCCGGATTTTTAATTAACGTTGACGTTGTCATTAAATGTGAATGTCTTGGTAATAGCTGCGTTGACGGTAGCGATAATGGTAAAGACGTCTTCTTGGTCTTTGGTTTCGGCTTTCTGACAAATGCAAAAACTTGAATCCGAGTCTTACACAGCATAATCTTTGTATCATGATCAAGAAGCATAAGTTCATGAATCTTAGCATCCTTCGGTATCAAGTTTTGATGACGATCATTTTGCGATAACACAGTACTTACCTCATAGAAGTAGATTAAAATTGATCGACACTTTTTGGTTTCAAAAGTAGCTCCATAATGCATTACCTCACCACAGTTAGGCAATGTAAATGTAATTGGTTCGTATGTTACATCACTAACACGAATCTTGAATGGTGTTATTATCTCACCTTTAGTATTTGTTTGCATTATAGGTATTGAAGGATATTTTTCCCGGATTAAAACGAGATTGAAGATGCCGCTTATCATATTACTGTCACTGTCTGACAGCATTAGGGTGTGGTGTGATTTTCTTGTAAGGTAGTAAGTTCCATCTTCTGCTTGAACAGAACCCTGAAATCTCATTTCATATATCTTTTTACTTGTTTCTTGACGATGACCATCATCGCTTTCATAAGCACAAGATTCATTTGGACTTGGCATTTCTTCTTTGACTTCAATGTCGAGAACGATATTTGAAACATCCAAAACCTTTTGATTGTGTTCATATTCGTGCCTTGCTACGTGATAATATGTGCTGAGATTTTGTTGAGATTGGGATTTAATGATTTTTTCTTGTTCTTGTTCTTGCACCTCGATATTTGAGTCTGATTCTGATGTTGGATTCGATACTGACATCTTTGAATCCGATTCTGAGATACCAATATTGACATCAACATCGTAATCGTAATCATTAATGTGGTCTTCATCAATCTATAAATAGAGAATGAGAATGAGAATGTCAATGCCAATGCCTGTGCCAATATTAAATTAGATACTATACAAAATTTAAAAGTCTATCAGAAGCGAAATTATTATAACCTCATTTGAAATTGTAATGTCATACCTGTAAGTAGCTATAATCACTGTCACCATCTTCATCTTCAATTTTAACGATAATCTTCTCATGCTCAGCCATTCCTTTTTTCATATGTTTCGTCTTTGTAAATGTGTGTGAATGTACTTATAGATGATCAAATCCTAATAATTCACATATAGCCAAAGACATTGTTATTATACATGGCTATGACTGTTTGAATTTCAATATTCCTACCTCTAGGAGATTCAAAAACAATTTAGATTAATCTTAATATTTATCTCTATCAACAACAAACATCCTCTCTCAAAACATCCTTATCCTCAGCCGCGTTTTCACTTCCTTAACCTCAAATGACGATGGCGAATTCTACTGCAGATTGAGGAAGTTTTAAACATTTATCTAGACTAGACATATTTGCACGCTATGTTTCCAGCTAGAATTAAAAATTGAGATTATCAATACAATACAGAGTGGGGAGAATGCTAAACTTTCCGATTTCAGTTCGGGTAAAAATAAACTATAAGAATTTCATCTCGAGTAAAGATTAAACGTTAACGTGTTGATTTCGGTAAAATCAATTTTTTAAAACCTTCCAAAGCTCTAGAATATACGTATAGTTAAGACTGTGACTACACTTTAAGACAGCTCTAACTGGAAACATAACTGTTGTAATATCCGTCCAAATGTAACGAAAAAACTTTTTTTGGACCTTAAGATCTTTCCAAACTATTTTTTCTATCGGTCATCAGATGTTTATATGTTAATTGAGACTTTATAGACGGTAATTCCAACATACGTTTTGACAGCTTCTACCACGTTAATTAGTAATCATACTTTTTTTCGTACATTAACACGGAAATATATTCTAACGGCAACAAACTAAATGAGAAATGATTAAATATGACCATGTTTGATGTGAAAGAAACGTATTTATTTGCGAAAATGAATGTAAGTGTAAGTATTGACGTTGACATTCTCGATATCAAATAGCAATAGCTAATTATAACATGCAAAAGTCAATTGAATTTTTTCTAAATTTATCAAAACAAGCTGTTTTGAATTATCAATCCTCATATGCATTAAGATGTTCTGTTCCGGTTCTGATCCGTATCGTATCAATCCGCAGTATTCACGAGCAATGGTTCAGATTGATTTTTAGCCGCAGTATTTGAATCTGAAAAAAGTCGTCATATTTTAATTTACATATTAAATGTTTTTGCAATAATGAAAAAATTAAAAAAATCGTCTTTCCATAAATCGTCTTTCCATTTCTTTTATGCTCCAAATACGTTCACGTTTACGTTCATACCATAGTAATAATATAACACTTTATGCGAAACCTTCCAAACACAAACATGAAGAAGACAGTTTTCAATTTTCACAGTAAAAGTTCCAACAGCAATTCTCCAATTTTTCAATCTTGCAAGTTTCTCACATTCTTATAAGATCAGCAGATGATGAAATGTTATAGTTATAGAATGAGAGAGATGAAAATTGCGATTCGTATCTCGAAAATACCTTACAATCTTCAATGAAATATAACACACTGAACGCGTATACGTACAGCAATAACGCTAACTATAAATCCACATCTGTTTTCAACTGGAGGTTTGACTTTGTCAATAGAATTAGAATTAGACGCCGCGTTAGCTCTTTTGTTTGTGATTGGCTCTCATTCGGGCACTGCTAATAGAATATTGTTAGACGATAGAAGAGTTTTCATTACCGCTAAATGCTATTTAACGATATACTTAGACGCGGCGTTAGATCATTTCTAACATTGTTAGACGCTTCCAAAGTTTTTCCTTGGCCGCCAAATAGAATCATTCTCATTAATCACTAGTAAAAACACAATCATAGCAAAAAAGCAAGAGCATCTGTAAAGGTAAGAACTAAAATTTAATCTGATTCCGGATTTAACTTAATGGTTAAAGCTAAACAATATAAAGTTGCATTGTATTTTGAAATACTAATACTATTTCAAAGTTATTGTTTCTGATGAAACGTGCGTTATAGCAAAATACGTAGACGTAATAACAAAACTTAAAAACCTTTACCTTCCCAAGCCCTAGGATACAGATAATTTTGTCTCGTTCTAACTTTTAGGTTAACCAGGAATCTTCATATCTCACTTCAACCTCATCCTCATCAGTCCTGATACGCGTTCAGTGTGTTATATTTCATTGAAGATTGTAAGGTATTTTCGAGATACGAATCCGACAATCTCTTTTTCCATTTTAAGAAAAGTTATTCCAAATACCCTCTCCAAGGATAATATTTCTTTTGAGCTTGAATAATCAAGATCAAAATATGTTTATCTCATTTTGTTTGAGTTTTTATTATAGTGAAAAAGAAGATAAAATAAAATGCAAAACTAACTATGTAATTGTAATTGTCTTATAGCATATCATCATCATCATTTAACATGGAAGAATGGAGACGCTGTGTTTCATATTTGGAACTGGCTGAAAAGCAATGGAGAGAACGATTGTTGCCAGCTAATAACGTTAAAAACATCTTGAGTCAAAATGATATTTGTCTCGTCAACGGAGAGATTCAAGATATCAGACAAT
>JAIXOW010000015.1 GCA_027486615.1 Oxalobacteraceae bacterium
AACCACTCGGCCACCTCTCCGCAGGGAACCGCTAACTATAGTGGGATGGATTATTTTTGTCAATCGAAATAATGCTCTTAACCCCATGTCCAGCAAGGGCAAATACGGCTAAAAATAAGGGTAAAGCGGGGATTTTTACAAAGCCAAGCAGGCGCAAAAAGCCTTAGAAAATATTTAATAATTTGGCAATTAAAAATGCGATCGCAGACCAAATTACGGCAGAAGTAAAGGGTAAACAAAAGACAATACCGCGCCATCGAAAACGTACATCCCACGGTAAACGACCCACCCATAATTTCTCAAGTATCGGTAAAAGTGGATAAAAGACGGCTAATGCGACGAAAATGGCGACAACCCAACGTATCATGATTTAACTCAGATAAAGCGACCAATTAAAAATACCACTACTGAGATCAGTACGGTGGATGCAAACGGCAGAAAAATTTCTCTACCAAAGAGTCGAAAACGCACATCTCCTGGCAAACGTCCTATACCCAACTTTTCTAGCCAAGGCAAAGCGGATGAAAAAACGATCAGCACAAGAAAAATAATAAACAACCAGCGAAACATGCATTTATCTTTTTAAAATGAAAACAAAATACTTAGCTCTTAACTCATAAACGATAACTTTTATCTTGCGCCACAATAGCTTCAGGCACATCCAGACCTACACCAATAATCAATACCTTGAATAATTCACCCATCTCAGCAGGTGAAGTTAACTGATGAACCGCATTCGCAGTCGGCAACCATTGTTTTGTATCTTCTGGAGAGAAAGTTTGCATTAACTCAGGCAAGCCAGCGGCAATCAAAAAAGTAGCCTGATTGAGATAAGCCAGCACCTGTGCACCAGCTTCAACTGCTGCAAGCGCCATTGCAGTGAAATCCACATGCGCTGTGATGTCTTGTAAACCCAGCATAAAAAAAGGATCGCTATGCGCATGATGACGATAGTGACACATCAGAGTACCGCTGGCCCGACTTGCTAAATAGTACTCACGCGCAGGAAAGCCATAATCCAACAGCACTGCCGAGCCACGACCACCCGCGATCAACATCTCAGACAATGAACGTATAAAGCCTTGTTGAGTTAGGTGCACCTCAGTCACATAGCCATCTGGAAGTGCGTCAGCATCCGGAATCTGATGCGCAATGTCTTGCTCAACTTCACGATCAATAAAGCAAAAAGAGGATCCTTGCCATCCCACGCCTCGCTCTAGCCAGCGCCCCTGTTTTTTAATTAGTAAAGATACCGGCATCGCATCCAAGACTTCATTACACAGAACCGTGCCACGAAAAACTTTAGGAGGCACATCCAGCCAAGTCACGCAGCTAAAATCTTTCAACAAAATTTGCTGCCTAGCACGCAACTGCGCAGACAACTCCACAATCACATATTCAGCAACAGGCCTACCCGTAGCCTCACATGCAAGCATCACATCGAGCGCCAGTTTGCCGCTGCCCGCACCGAACTCGAGTATGCGTAGTGGCTCAGCATCAGCCATCTGCATCACAAACTGCGCTAAAGTACGGCCAAATATGGGCGTAATCTCAGGCGCAGTTGTAAAATCCCCCTCTTTGCCTAACTTGGTTGAACCACCCGCGTAATAACCCAAGCCCTCAGCGTATAAAGCAAGCTGCATAAAACGCGCAAACGAGATCCATCCATCACAGGATTGGATCTCTTGATGAATGAGGGAAGTTAATGCGCGGGACGCAATGAGTGCGTCTTCTGTAGGCTCAGGCAATTGCATAAACAGTATTGTATTGAAGACCAGATCAACAGCGAGCAAATTCTTTCATGAACCAGCCATTACCTAAAACCGCATTAATTACCGGCGCAGCTAAGCGCTTAGGTAAACATATTGCGTTAGAGATGGCACGCCAAGGCTGGAACATCGTTGTCCATTACGGTCAATCTGCCAGTGAAGCAGAAGAAACTGCCAATGAGATTCGCAAACTAGGTGCAACAGCAATCACACTGCAATGTGATCTTGCTGATGAAACTGCAGTTCGAAAACTATTACCGCAAGCCATAACGAAAATCGGCTCAGTCTCTTGTGTAGTAAATAGTGCCTCACTATTTGAATATGATGACGCGACTAGCTTTACACTAAAAAATCTCGATGCGCACATGCATGCCAATCTGGCTGCGCCAATTTTATTAGCACAAGCTTTACATGCAGCCACACCCGAAGGTGCATGCTCAGTCGTGATTAATTTGCTTGATCAAAAATTATTTAATTTAAATCCAGATTTTTTATCTTACACACTTTCAAAAGCAGGACTACATACCGCTACCACCGTATTAGCACAAGCACTCGCACCGAAAGTACGTGTAGTTGGACTTGCCCCTGGTTTGACAATGGTATCAGGCGATCAAACAGAGCAAGGTTTTGCAAAAGCACATACCCAAACACCATTAGGTAAAAGTAGTAATCCTGATGATATTGCAGAAGCAGTCTGCTATCTCGCTCAAGCACACGCCACCACAGGCACCACCTTGTTAGTCGATGGTGGTCAGCATTTAATTCCTTTACAGCGCGATGTAATGTTTGTCGCCAAATAAAAGCACAACTCACTCTTTGAATCCGAAAGTTTTTATGTCTTCAACGTTGACTCACTCTACTCTTTCCACATGTCGCCGACTCTTTCTTCGTAACTATGAAGTCATGATTAACATTGGCGTGCATGAGTTCGAAAAAAAAGGAGAACAACGTGTCATATTCAATGTGGATCTTTTCATTCCCTTAGCGGCTTCTACACCTAAGGAAGATAAGCTCGATGAAGTAGTCGATTACGATTTCATACGCAAGACTATTACCCAGCATATGACAAACGGACATATTCATTTACAAGAAACACTCGTAGACAATATAGCTCGCACATTACTCGCCCACCCCAAAGTGCGTGCAGTAAGTATCTCCAGTGAAAAACCCGATGTATATCCTGATTGCGATGCAGTTGGTGTAGAAGTTTTTCACATCAAGGAGAGTTGAATGCATCAACTACTCACGCCTCAAGCTGAAATCAACAGTGGCATCTCTGCTAAACAAGCAGAAAAAATCGCCTATGAAAATAACAAACTGAATAAAAGATTATGCCGCTTAGTAGGACAAGCTATCGGTGAGTTCAATATGATTGAAGAAGGCGACAAAGTCATGGTCTGCCTATCAGGCGGTAAAGATAGCTATGCCATGCTTGATATTTTGATGACTCTACGTGAACGTGCGCCGATTTCGTTCGACATCATTGCTGTGAATTTAGATCAAAAGCAACCGAATTTTCCTGCGCATGTGTTGCCTGATTATTTAAGCAAACTAGGCATACCGTTTCACATCGAAAATCAAGACACCTACAGTATTGTTAAACGCGTCATACCCGAAGGCAAAACAACTTGCTCACTTTGCTCGCGCTTAAGAAGAGGTATTTTGTATCGTGTTGCAGATGAATTAGGTGCTACAAAAATCGCGCTCGGTCATCACCGCGACGACATCATGGAAACTTTTTTCCTGAATATGTTTTTCGGTAGCAAACTCAAAGGTATGCCCGCAAAACTGCAATCCGATGATGGCAAACATATTGTGATTCGACCACTGGCTTATGTTAGTGAAGAAGATACAGAGCGTTATGCAGCAGTCAAACAATTTCCTATCATTCCTTGCGATCTGTGCGGCAGCCAAGAAAATCTGCAACGTAAACAAATCAAAGGCATGCTGCGTGAATGGGAGAAAAAATTTCCTGGCCGTGTAGATAATATTTTTTCATCACTTTCAACCGTCGTACCTAGTCATTTAATGGATCGCAGCCAGTTTAATTTTGCAGACTTAGCAGTGACTGGCTCACCGATGCCTGATGGCGATATTGCTTTTGATGATGAGCCCTGTGCAAACAACATCAATGAAACCTCGGTGATCAAATTACATAGCCGTAGCGATAAGTAAATTAAATAGATGAGAAATCATGTAACAAACGAGCGCGTGAGCAATCGCCACATCAAAGCAGCGTGCTAAAATTTTGAATCAAATGAATATCTGCCTATGAACGTTGTCATACTCGCTGCCGGCATGGGAAAGCGCATGCAATCCGACCTGCCCAAGGTCTTGCATGCTTTAGCTGGCAAACCTTTGCTCTTGCATGTAATTGATACCGCAAGAAGTCTGTCACCACAACGATGCTGTGTTGTATGTGGCCATGGCGGCGATCTCGTACCGCAGCGCCTAGCTGCAGATGATTTACATTTCGCTCTACAAGAACCGCAGTTGGGAACTGGGCACGCTGTCACACAAGCGCTACCCGTTTTAGATGAAACACAACCCACGCTCGTGCTGTATGGTGATGTACCACTCACCACCTCTACTACTTTACAAAAATTAGTCGCAGCTGCAGGCAAAGATAAACTCGCTGTACTCACCGTTGATCTTGATGACCCTACTGGCTATGGCCGTATCGTGCGTGAGCAAAATAACATTGTGCGCATCGTTGAACAAAAAGATGCTAACGAAACCGAGCGTCAGATTCATGAAGTCAACACCGGCATACTAATCGCACCCACCACGCATCTAAAACGCTGGCTTGCCAATCTATCCAACAACAACGCACAAGGTGAATACTACTTAACCGATATCATCGCTAGTGCAGTTGCAGATGGTGTTGCAGTCACCTCATCGCAACCTGCTCATGCATGGGAGACGCTAGGCGTGAACAGTAAAGTACAGTTAGCCGAATTAGAGCGCATACATCAACATAACATTGCCCATGCCTTATTAGAACAAGGCGTTACATT
Source organism: Oxalobacteraceae bacterium (assembly GCA_027486615.1). Taxonomy (GTDB): domain Bacteria; phylum Pseudomonadota; class Gammaproteobacteria; order Burkholderiales; family Burkholderiaceae_D; genus Pernthalerella. The sequence goes on from JAIXOW010000015.1 coordinate 4,787, forward strand.
GATGGATCCCGCACGACTCGATGTGCGCGGTGAATTGCAGTGTGGTCGTGATGTCGTCATCGACGTGGGTTGTGTCTTTGAAGGCAAAGTTGAACTAGAAGATGGCGTGACCATCAGTGCAAACTGCGTGATTAAAAATGCTCGCATAGCAAAAGGGACTTTGATTAAACCTTTTTGCCATATCGAAGACAGTATCATTGGTGAAGCAGCAGAAATTGGTCCCTATGCACGACTACGCCCTGGAACCTCACTCGCTGATCAAGTCCATATCGGCAATTTTGTAGAAGTAAAAAATAGTCAGTTTGGTAGCAAGAGTAAAGCGAACCATCTTGCATATGTTGGTGATGCTACCGTTGGTGAGCGCGTTAACATAGGCGCTGGAACCATTACCTGTAACTATGATGGTGCCAATAAACACCGCACCATTATTGAAGATGACGCCTTCATAGGTAGTGATAGTCAGCTCGTTGCACCTGTCACCGTAGGCAAAGGCGCCACGCTCGGTGCAGGCACTACCTTAACTAAAGATGCTCCAGCAAATAGTTTGACTGTGTCACGCGCCAAACAAATCAGCATCGCAGACTGGCAACGTCCAGTTAAACAGAAAAAATAGGATTCCTCATGTGCGGCATCGTCGGCGCTGTAGCGCAACGCAATATTGTTCCTGTCCTGCTAGAAGGACTGAAACGCCTTGAATATCGTGGCTATGATTCCTGCGGTGTAGCAGTGCATCAGCAAGGATTAAAACGTTCACGCAGTGTAGCGCGCGTAGCGGAGCTGGAAACGCAAGTCGCTGAAACACATTTCACTGGTCAGACAGGCATTGCGCACACACGATGGGCTACACATGGTGCTCCAGCTACCAACAATGCTCATCCACATTTTTCGAGCAAAGATGGTGAACAACGCATTGCCTTAGTCCACAACGGCATCATAGAAAACTATGAAGAGATACGTGCTGAGCTGATGCAGCTAGGCTATGTGTTTGAATCACAAACCGACACCGAAGCCGTTGCGCATCTCATTAATCATTTATATAACGGTGATCTATTAGCTACGGTTAAAACCGCTGTAAAGCGTCTACATGGAGCCTTTGCAATTGCTGTATTTTGCAAAGACGAACCAGAACGCGTAGTCGGTGCACGCCGTGGTTGCCCACTCATCATCGGCTTAGGACAAGGCGAAAACTTTCTCGCATCCGATGCTATGGCATTAGCTGGCACTACCGATCAGATCATTTATCTAAAAGAAGGCGATATCGCCGATGTAGGCTTACAAACTGTAGTCATCAGCGACCTTAACGACAAGCTGGTAACGCGACAAACACAAACAGTGCAAGCGTATTCTGGTGCGATTGATCTTGACCCTTATCGTCATTACATGCAAAAAGAAATCTTCGAGCAACCACGCGCCATTAGCGACACACTCGAAGGTGTACTCAGCTTCACGCCAGAATTATTTGGCAAAGAAGCGGGCAAAGTATTTAGCCAAATCGATGCGATACAAATTCTTGCCTGCGGCACAAGCTACTACTCAGGCATGACTGCACGCTACTGGTTAGAGAGCATTGCAGGTATTCCCACCAATGTAGAAATCGCAAGTGAATATCGTTATCGTGAACCAGCAATTAACCCCAATGCTTTAGTGATTGTGATTTCACAATCTGGTGAAACTGCTGACACCATGGCAGCACTTCAGTATGCAAAACAACTCGGTCACAAACACACACTTGCTATCTGCAATGTAGCCACTTCTGCGATGGTGCGCGAAACCGAGCTCTCATACTTAACACGCGCCGGTGTTGAGATTGGTGTCGCATCAACCAAAGCTTTCACAACACAACTCGCTGCGCTCTATTTATTAACACTGACTCTAGCAAAACTACGTGGACGTTTAAACGCCGAGCAAGAAGCATCACAACTCAAACAACTACGCCACTTGCCTGCCGCACTTACCAGTGTCTTAGCACTAGAACCACAAATCATTGCATGGGCTGATGCTTTTGCTCGCAAAGAAAATGCTCTCTTTTTAGGAAGAGGTTTGCATTATCCGATTGCACTTGAAGGCGCACTCAAGCTAAAAGAAATTTCTTATATTCACGCTGAAGCTTATCCAGCTGGTGAACTGAAACATGGACCACTTGCACTCGTCACAGAAGAAATGCCTGTTGTGACTGTTGCACCCAATGACACTATGATAGAAAAACTAAAATCCAACATGCAAGAAGTACGTGCACGTGGTGGACAGTTATATGTTTTTGCGGATGCAGATTCACATATCACCTCTAGTGAAGGTTTGCATGTCATTCGTTTACCAGAACATTACGGACAACTATCTCCTATCTTGCATACACTGCCACTGCAATTACTTGCCTATCACACAGCGCTTGCACGAGGCACCGATGTTGATAAACCACGCAATCTTGCAAAGTCAGTTACTGTCGAATAAACCAACAGTAAAAAAAATTATTAATCAATCCTCTCCTATTCGCTCAGCGGCAAACGGCAAGCTCTGACCACATCAAAATTTGCCGTAATAATTAGCCGGAATAGCTTTGCCGTTTCAAAACCACTCGCAAGATAAAACCTAGGCTTTAAGTCAGTGGTATGTTTTTTGCTCTCTGTCTCCTCATTGAGATGTCAGATTTAAGGAGCAAGCGCAAATGTCACATTACGTAATTGGAATGCAAACTTCTTTACAGCCTAGTTATGCGCAAGAAGAGTCTCCACCTAACTATCAAAAAAATATTCCCAGACTTAGCACACTCCCCAACACATCAGTTTCACAAACTGAACGCGCAGTCAGAACACGTCTGCTACAAATCGGACAGCAAATTACAAATTGTAGAGAAATGCGCTGTACTATTGAAGATGGCAATACGCAGAAAATTCAAAGCAAAGGTATTAAGCTAACTTTGACAGCTGAATTACTTCAATCCATGATGCAAGCGCGTGAACTCGCTAGCCAGAATAATAAAAACAGTAAAAAATAACGCACTATCGGTCAGTCTTCAGTTTGGTTAAACTTAGACTGACCAAAATCTAATAAAAATTAAGCTGGCGAAATTTCACTTCTTTGTTGTGATTGAACTTGGTCATGAAGCTCGCTTACATAATCACCAAAACAATAAGCGGCACCTAAAACAAGTCCTGATGCTACTGCCACACCAACCCAAGCCGCACGACTTGCAAGATCATTTGGGCCCAACATCATAATAAAAGGCATACTCAGTCCAGCGACTGCAGATGCAGTGAGTACAAATCTGTTTGTACGAGCTACCAACCTAGGTTCAGAAGATGACTCTGCTACAGGCACCTGATTTACTTTTATTATTTCACTTTCTTCTGATTCATTCGACGCTTTAGAGGCATAGCTAGAACCAGATTGATCTACCGAACGTTCCGGCGTTGAAGACTTATTAAATAACTCACGACTATTTTGTGCAGGTGGTGTTTTGGTTTTTAGTCTCGGTGTTTTGATCGTTGATGTTAATTCCACTGAATCATCGTTATTACTCGCAGAATTTCCCTCATTGATCTGTGATTTTTTCTTAATGATTACAGTTGAATGAGACGAAACATCTGATTTTTCTTGTGATGCAGAATGAGAAGGGTAAGAATTACGTTGGCTTGCTGAGGAAGTGCTAGTTGACATTAGTGGTCCTTTTATTAAGTGAAAACACTAAGACATTAGCAATGATTAGGCCAACTCAACCCTCATATATTTTTAAAAATTTAACTCAAAAATAATTATTAACCGAACGAGTTTTTATTTAACGAACGAAATGAAAAAATTATTCGTTCGTTATCCCAAATACAGTGCAAACAAAATTTAACTCGCACAAAAACTGCGCAATCAATTTTCTACTTTTTGCAAAACATAACCCACTCTAGGGAAATGTACATGCACTTCACCTGTACGTGCATCGCTTCTCGCTAAGGTATAACGAGTCCGCGTTGCTGCAATTAATTTACCTGGCGTAGGTTCCAATCCAAAGCTCTCTGCAGTGATCGTGACATCACTGCCTAGTGCAATACCATGCTCATCTTGAAAAATCTCTTGCGACACTGCGAGCGGTGTAGATGACTTAGCAATCTCTATCGCAGCATCCGCAGAAAATTTCTCTGCTTGACCGTGACCACATGCGGCCATTCTGTCCATCCACGCTAGCACTTGTGGCGTTGCATCTAATATTCCTGCTACTGCTGCAACACGTGTACGCGTAAACCAAAGTGGGTGATAAATCGCATAGTCAGCGAGGCAAGGTGCAGACCCCAACACATAATCTTGTCCATCCAACATACTGGCAATGCGGCGCAAATAACTTTTATAAGCAGCCGTCGCTTCAGGCAGTGGCATACGAGGAGCGTTATTACGCATTGCTGCACGATCTTGCGCAAAAATTTTCAGCTGCTCAGGATCGGGAAACATCGATTGCGCACCCTTAGGCTGAAAGTTATAAGCCATCGCAGTTTGAAACAGTGTGCTATCTGCCCACTGCGCTAATAGTCTAGTTGCACCTTTGAGTGCGGTTGGATAAAGCGTTGCTGTCGGCGTCATCTGTTCCAACACATCGCAAATTAAAGCCGTATCACAATACACATCCGCACCGATTTGCAAAAGAGGCGTACGACGATATCCTCCTGTTAAAGCAATCACATCTGGTTTCGGCATGATCATAGGAATATGCACTGATCGCCATGCCAATTTTTTTGAGCCTAAAATCAAACGAATTTTTTCAGCAAATGGTGAGTTCGGGTAGTGATGCAAAATCAGATCGCTCATGCAATTTTCCTAGCGTAGAGATGAATCGATAAAAAGGGTTTGCGGGTATACTGCCGGAAATTGACGTTGACGTAAACGTCATCTCTTCTATCCCATAAAAAGAACGGCCGGAGACCCTCCATGACTGACCTTTCTGTGTCCCAGAATCTCGCTGGTTATAAACCTGTTAACAAAGTGCGTTTCGTCACAGCTGCATCGCTATTTGATGGCCATGATGCCTCCATCAACATCATGCGTCGCATCCTCATGTCACAAGGCGCAGAAGTCATCCATCTAGGACATAACCGTTCTGTCGATGATATCGTCACCGCCGCTCTGCAAGAAGATGCGCAAGGGATTGCCATCTCTAGTTATCAAGGTGGTCATGTTGAATACTTTAAATACATGATCGATCTGCTGCGCCAACGTGGTGGTGCGCATATCAAAGTATTCGGAGGCGGTGGCGGCGTCATCGTACCAACTGAAATTAAAGAGTTACATGATTACGGCGTGACACGTATCTTCAGTCCTGAAGATGGTCAGCGCATGGGCTTAGTGGGCATGATTGAATTCATGGTGCATGCGTGTGATTCAGATCTCTCACAATATTCACCAACTTCAATCGATGTCCTTGCTACATCTGAGCAGCAAACCCGTCAGCGCTCACTCGCACAACTCATCACCGCTTTAGAAAATGGCAAAGCTAGTAATGAACTTAAACAAGCATTACATGACGCTGCAGCCAAACGCACTGTTCCTGCTCTAGGCATCACTGGTACAGGCGGCGCAGGCAAATCTTCTCTCACCGATGAATTAATTCGTCGCCTGCGTCTAGATCAGGATGACGCATTACAAATCGCGCTGATCTCGATTGATCCTTCGCGTCGTAAATCTGGTGGTGCATTACTAGGTGATCGCATACGTATGAATGCGATTGCACCATGGGCAGGCAAACAACAAGTATTTATGCGCTCGCTTGCCACACGCGAAGCAGGTTCAGAAATTTCACAAGCACTACCAGATGTAATTGCTGCTTGTCGCGTAGCAGGTTTTGATTTAGTGATCGTTGAAACTTCAGGCATAGGTCAAGGTGATGCAGCGATCGTGCCGCATGTGAATTGCAGCATGTATGTCATGACACCAGAATTCGGTGCCGCATCGCAATTAGAAAAAATCGACATGCTGGATTTTGCTGATTTTGTCGCTATCAATAAATTTGATCGCAAAGGATCGCAAGATGCCTTACGTGACGTTGCTAAACAATATCAACGTAACCGTGAATTGTGGTCACAAAATCCAGAGCAAATGCCAGTGTATGGCACCCAAGCTTCGCGCTTTAATGATGATGGCGTCACAGCGCTTTATCAAGGTTTATTGCCGCGTTTAAAAGAATTAGGACTGTCACTCAAAGCAGGAAAACTTGCGGAAGTTAATGTGCGTTTCTCCTCTGGTCGCAACGCCATCGTGCCACCGGCACGTTCACGCTACTTAGCTGAAATCGCCGACACGATTCGTCACTATCATAGACGCGTTGAAAAACAAGCTGTGCTAGCACGCGAACGACAGCAGCTCACTGAAACCAAACGCATGCTGGCTGATGCAAATAAATCGGTAGCACTTGATGACTTAATTCATCAGCGTGATCTAGCACTCGATGGCGAAGCCAAACAATTGCTTAATAATTGGCCAACTATACAAGCGACTTACTCAGGTGAAGAACATGTCACCACAGTGCGTGATAAAGAAATTCGTACGCGCTTAAGTTGGGAAACTCTGTCAGGCAATTCGATACGCAAAGTCTCCTTACCTAAATATCATGATCATGGTGATTTGCTTTCATGGCTCATGAAAGAAAATCTACCCGGTGTGTTTCCTTACACCGCCGGCGTATTTCCATTTAAACGTGAGAACGAAGATCCAACACGTATGTTTGCTGGTGAAGGCGATGCATTCCGAACCAATCGTCGCTTTAAACTAGTTTCTGAAGGCATGCCTGCAAAACGGTTATCTACTGCTTTTGATTCAGTGACTTTATATGGCGCTGATCCAGCACGTCGCCCTGACATCTACGGCAAAGTCGGTAATTCTGGTGTATCCATCGCTACCCTAGATGACATGAAAGTGCTGTACGACGGTTTTGATTTATGCTCGCCCTCGACTTCTGTCTCCATGACCATCAATGGCCCTGCTCCTAGCATCTTGGCCATGTTTATGAATACGGCGATTGATCAGCAAATACAAAAATTTGAAACTGAAAAAAATCGTAAAGCAACAACAGAAGAAGTTACAGACATACGCGCTTGGGTATTACAAAACGTACGTGGCACAGTACAAGCTGACATCTTGAAAGAAGATCAGGGACAAAACACCTGTATTTTTTCTACTGAATTTTCTTTAAAAGTCATGGGTGATATTCAACAATATTTTGTTGATCATAAAGTCCGTAATTTTTATTCAGTTTCTATCTCGGGTTATCACATCGCTGAAGCAGGTGCGAATCCCATCTCTCAGTTGGCATTTACTCTCTCGAATGGTTTTACATTTGTAGAAGCGTATCTTGCACGTGGCATGCACATTGATGACTTTGCACCGAATTTGTCATTCTTCTTCTCAAACGGTATGGATCCGGAATACACCGTGTTAGGTCGTGTTGCACGTCGCATCTGGTCTGTGGCGATGCGTGAAAAATATAACGCTAATGATCGTTCACAAAAACTGAAATACCACATACAAACCTCAGGTCGTTCATTACATGCACAAGAAGTGGATTTCAATGACATACGCACTACGCTGCAAGCATTGATTGCCATTTATGATAATTGCAATTCTTTGCATACCAATGCATACGACGAAGCCATCACCACACCAACCGATGAATCAGTACGTCGTGCTTTAGCCATTCAATTGATTATCAATCGTGAATGGGGACTAGCTAAAAATGAAAATCCTAGCCAAGGTTCATTTGTGATTGAAGAACTCACTGACTTAGTAGAAGAAGCAGTAATGCAAGAATTTGAACGCATTGCTGAACGTGGCGGCGTACTTGGTGCGATGGAAACTGGTTATCAGCGCAGTAAGATTCAAGAAGAATCGATGTTGTATGAACATAAAAAACATGATGGCAGCCTGCCTATCATCGGCGTGAATACTTTCCGTAATCCTAAGGGCGACACCATTCCTCAGCAATTAGAATTAGCGCGTTCTACTGACGATGAAAAACAATCGCAATTAAAACGCTTAGAAGATTTCCATGCGCTGCATAGCAATGCATCCGGTCCTGCTCTAGCCGCACTACAACAAGCTGTGATTGATGATGATAATGTCTTTGCAAAATTAATGGATGCGGTGCGCGTTTGCTCTTTAGGACAAATCACCGACGCCTTATTTGAAGTCGGTGGCCAGTATCGACGCAGCATGTAATCCCATCTCACTACTGCTTTGTTTGCCGCATTAACAAACCAGTCAGTGAGATAACTTGGAATGTTCAACACCTGAAAGGTGGTATCACAGATGTTGGCTGGAGTCTTGAGTGCTGGTTGTGCTTTTTTTATGTGGGGCGTGTTTCCGCTTTATTTAAAAACGCTTAAAACAATCCCACCGCTAGAAATTTTATCGCATCGCGTTTTCTGGTCTTTCATCATGCTCGCATTGATACTCACTCTGCGTCATCAATGGGGCTGGATTACTAGCATCAAAAAAAATCCCCGTATCACAGCAGCCTTTATTGCAAGCGCAAGCATGCTGGCAATTAACTGGATGGTCTACATCTGGTCTATTAATCACGATCGCATCGTTGATGCCTCACTAGGCTATTTTATCGCCCCACTGTTTAATGTTTTATTCGGCGTAATGTTAGGCGAACGTTTACGACTCTGGCAGTGGATTTCTGTAGGCTTAGCTGCTACCGGTGTCGCTTGGTTAACAATCAGTGCAGGTCAATTACCCTGGATAGGTTTAACACTCGCTTTTACCTTTGGGCTGTATGGCTTATTGCGTAAAACAGCATCCTTAGGTGCATTAGAAGGTCTCACACTAGAAACCTTAGTCATGTTACCTCTCTCCGCATTATTTTTACTTTTGCCAGAGAGCGGTTCGCCCCATGCTTTTATTAACACAGGAATCAACACAAGCTTGCTACTCATTGCAGCAGGACCTGTCACCGCGATACCACTTTTATTATTTGCTTACGGCGCCCGACGCATACCACTTTCACTCGTAGGCATACTTCAATACATAGGCCCCACCATACAACTCTTATTAGGCATTTACTTATATAACGAAGCCTTTAGTTCAACTAAATTAATAGGCTATGGACTGATCTGGTGTGCACTAGGATTGTATTCAATAGAAAGTCTTTGGCAGGCTTGGCGACATTCAGCACGCTAATTGATTTACTATGACTGGAAATGTAAACGCGTAATCAAGAAACTTGATTACGCGTTTTTATTTTGATGACTTTAATGCTAATTAATGATTAGGCTCGTTATATTTTTTTAAGAATATATCTTGAATCTCTGGTTTCATCATCTTAATTGCCGCTAGTTGATTCGGACTATTTGTCTTTAACAAAAGTGAAGCTTTATCGTTTGCCTTATCAAATAATAGTAGTGCCGCTTCCACATTTCCTTGCCTCAAGGCATACGTGAATGAATTCAATCCCTTATTATCAATCTGAAAAATCAATTTTTCAGCATCATCTACAGATTCAAGTATCTTTGTGATTACTAATGTGCTCACATAAGAATGTATCGCTGAGAACAGCGCTGTTTGACCACTTTTATCTTGCTTCTCTGCCAGTTGCTGTGGATTACTCACCCCGCTGAATATGGACGCAATTACTTCAACGTATCCGTTATAAGCAGCGTACATTAGTGCTGTAGAACCACCATTATCTTGCTGCTCCGCTAGCTGCTGTGGATTACTCACCCCGCTGAATATGGAGGTAATTACCCCAACGTGTCCATTAATAGCAGCGTTTATCAATGCTGTAATACCAGCACCATCCCACTGCTCTGCGAGCTGCTGTGGATTACTCACTCCTTGTAGTATCGTCGTAATTGCTTTTGCATGACCAAAAATCGCTGCAAGAATAAGTGGTGTACAGTTTTTATTATTTCTTTTCTGCATAAGTTGCTGTGGATCTAGCACTTTATTTAGCAATATTCTAATTGGCTTTGCACGACCATATTCAGCCGCATACGCTAACAAGGTAGTGCCAGTTACATCAATTGAATAGGCCAACTCTTCAATACTCTTAACACCAACGATTTTCATTGCAGTTTCTAGATCATTACTTGATATTGCTGCAATAGCTACTGGGAACATTTGTTGCGTTAATCGCGGCTGATCTATTGTATTTATAGTGGGACTGATCAATCCGATATTTGTGGATGTCAATTGATTCACAGGTAGATTTGGTGCCCTTTGTGAATATCCGACATTCCCAGTACCTAACCCAATTACTTGCGCAGGCTCTCTTTTGGGCATAAAGGGAGGATTGCCTGCATTAGGTATAGTATTTAGAAGTGGCGCTTGGCCAAGTCTAGTGGCACTGACCAAACTAAGATTTGTGGATGTCAATTGATTCACAGGTGGATTTGGCGCCAATTCTGATTGTCCAACAATCACATTTCCGAACTCATTCATTTGGGGAAGGACTCTTTGGTATACGTGCGGGGGATTTACTCTGTTGGGTATGCAAATCTGAGGTGGTATTTGCTCAATTTTTATAATTTGTCCCAACAGCGATCGATTATCAGAACTATTAGTGCGCTTCATATTTACTCCTAAGTGAATTGAGTGGGCTTTATGTTTTAAATTTGCAATATAAGTTCCTTGAATACAGCATGAGAATAATTTCTTTATTTACAAGCTAACCGCCATTGACAAAATCTGTCTTCGTAATATTAAGAAATGACTCTGAATTATTAAAAAATATTTTCATTAAATTCAAGACTAGAAAAAAAATTCAACTGAATAAACTAATTTGATTTGATGTTCACTTGAATTAAATTTAATAGAAAGTCTGTGGCAGGCATGGCGACACTCACCACACTAATTGATTTACTGTGACTAGAAATGTGAACGCATAATCAAGGTTGACTTGATTATGCGTTTTTATTTTGATGACTTTAATACTAATTAATGATTAGGCTCGTTATATTTTTTTAAGAATATATCTTGAATCTCTGGCTTCATCATCTGAATTGCAGATAGTTGATTTGGAGAATTTCTAGCAAACATTAGCTCGAACTTATCTTTTGTCCAATCAAATAATACTAACGCCGCTTTCGTATTTCCACTTTGTAAAGCGTATATGAATGAATTCATTCCGGAATGATCTTTCTGAAAAATTAATGCTTCAGTATCATCGACAGATTCTAGTATTTTTGTAATTACTACTACGTCACCAGAACCTGCAGCGAGCATTAGCGCTGTGATGCCATATATACCTTCCTTCTCTGCGAGCTGCTGTGGATGAGGTATACCAGAAAGCATTGCAGTGATGACTTCTGCATGACCCAAATTCGCTGCGATAGTAAGCAATGTCATACCAATATTGTCTTGATGTTCTGCTAGCTTCTGTGGATGTTCTACTAGCTTCTGTGGATGTTCTGCTAGCTTCTGTGGATCTTCTACAGATTGAAGCAACAAAGAAATTAGCTTTGCATTTCCATCTTTAACCAATAGAGTCAGGATACTGTAGTGATCATAAAATCTCATCTCACATAGCTCTTGCAGACTAGATATACCGGCAATACTCATATAATTTTCAAGCTCTGCTTTCGATTCTGCTGAACAAATTTGAGCAATTAATTCTTTTGTTAAAGCAGGGAACTTTGGTGGTGGTGCGATAGATTTAGTAAATGAACAACCACTAATTTTTAAACCTGTGAATTCATCTATATCAACGGATTCTTGCTTGAGTGAAGTGGCATTTAAATTTGCTGAGCTAGGCATTGTGTTTTGCCTAGCCACAGGTTGAGACATTTTAGGCGCTTGTTTCTGATTTACGTTATTGCCTTGTGAGCTACTCTTCGCACTGCCTTGCGCAGTGGATTGTGATATGTCTTGATTAGATTGATGTACTTGTATTTTACGAGTTGAGCGATTGGCGACACGATCCATAATGGTTTCCTAGTTTATTAAAGCAACTTCGGTAACAAACCATTTATGTAAAGTTCCTTCTTCATTATGAGATAAGTTTGTAACAATCAACTTCCAAAGTTTTTATGCAGTCAACATACCAATATGAGCTTCCTGTTTAATTATGTAGATTAAATTCGACTATTAAGCTCAGCAATTTTCTTCGACTCTGCACTGATCTGATGTTCAGTAATATTTAATTGAAAGTTTTTGGCACGCTTGGCGATATTCGCCACTTTGATTGATTTGACTGTGATTAGAAATATAAACGCGTAACCAAGATCAACTTGATTACGCGTTTTATTTTGATGGCTATAAAACTAGTTAATGATTAGACTAATAAATTTTTTTAAAAAAATACTTTGAATCTCTGGCTTCATCATCTTAATTGCCGCTTCCTGATCCGGATTATTTTTCTTGTATAAGAGTGCATTTTTATCTTTTGCCTTATCAAATATCACTAGCGCTGCGTCTATATTCTCTCTCATCAAAGCATACGTAAATGAATTTAATCCTTCATTATTCACGTGAAAAATCAATTTTTCCGGATCTTCTATAGACTCAAGTATCTTTGTGATGGCCAATGTACTTGTGCCAGATAGCAACCCGTTCATCAGCACGGTCTGTCCAAAATTATTTATCTGCTCGGCTAGTTGTTGTCGATTATTCACTGCGCTAAATATAGATACGATTACTTCTACATAACCCTTATCAGCAGCAAGCATCAATGCTGAATATCCAAAATTATTTTGATGCTCCGCTAGCAGCTGTTTATTAATTCCATCGCTGAGTATGGCCGTGATCGCTGGTGTGTGACCATATGAAGCTGCATAATGTAGTGCTGAATTACCTTGAGCATCAATCTGCTCTACGAGTCGCTGTCGATTAATCACACCTCTTAATAAAGCCGTAATTGCATTAGCATGCCCATTTTGCGCTGCTAACAATATTGCTGTCTGTCCGGCATTATTTTTTATTTTAGTGAGTTGCTGTGGATCCAATACTTTACTAAGCAATATCTTAATTGGCTTTGTATATCCAAATTCAGCTGCATGTGCTAACAAGGTATTACCTTTTACATCGGTTGAATAGGCCAACTCTTCTAAAGTCGTCACTCCAATGATTTGTATCGCGCTATCTAGATTATTTTTAATTATTTCTTGAATAGCAGTTTGAAATATTTCCGGTGTTAATTGTGGCCGGCTTTCCACATCATTGCTGAGACTAACTATTCTGACATTTGTGGAGACTAATTGATCAATAGGTGAATTTAGTACTGATTGTGAATTACAGATAATTTCAACATTCAATATAGTGGGCCTAACTGAGTTGCGATTTGTGGATACCATTTGACTCATAGGGTGATTAAGTACTGATGGCGAATGACGGATAACTCCAACACTCAATATAGTGGGTCTAATTGAACTACGATTCTCGGGTACCACTTGATTCATAGTCGGATTTGGTACTGATTGTGAATTGCCGACGATTCCAGTACTCAATCCACTTACTTGTAACGCCTGTCTTTGATACATGCGTGGAGAATTTGCTGCACTTGGCGTGCTGCTTCGAATTTGCGCTTGCATAAAATCAGAGGATGGTAAATTCGTTGATTGACTTACATTGCCATGAGCGCGCTTCATGTGTACTCCTAAATAAATTAAATGTGCTCTGTGTAACCGATTTGAGTTGCAACGTTCCTTGCTCATGAAGCTTGAATGGTCTCTCTGTTTACAGGCTGTGTACCCATTGATAAAAGCTTACTAATTTATGTTCAAGTTGTATTTATCAATACCTCTATCTTGCTAAGAGATTGTTTTCTTATTTATTTTATGACTTGCTAAAAATAAAAAATTTTCTGATTCGCTAAGGCTATCTTGTATAGTTCATACTTTTCCTATAAAGACGATATCGATGCAATAGCTGCAATCAATAGCACAGCATGATGCCCATCAGGTATCCTTACCAACTTCGTCATGTTTCATATGACATCCCGATTCTTTTTTTGATTTATTTATAACTATGGCAAATTACGTTTACACCATGAATCGCGTGGGCAAAATCGTCCCGCCCAAGCGTCAAATCCTGAAAGACATTTCTTTATCTTTTTTTCCGGGCGCAAAAATCGGCGTGCTTGGTCTGAATGGCTCAGGTAAATCCACGCTTTTAAAAATCATGGCGGGTGTTGATAAAGATATCGAGGGTGAAGCGATCCCTATGCCGAATTTAAAAATCGGCTACTTGTCACAAGAACCACATCTCGATCCAGAGCAAACAGTTAGGCAAGCCGTAGAAAGTGGCTTAGGTGAAGCCTTTGAAGCACGCGCCAAACTTGATGCGGTATATGCGGCTTACGCAGAACCAGACGCAGACTTTGATGCTTTGGCTGCAGAACAAGGCAGACTCGAAGCGATTATTTCAGCTAGCGATGGTGGTAATTTAGATTTGCAATTAGAAATGGCAGCTGATGCTCTGCGTTTACCACCGTGGGATGCAAAAATTGCTGTGCTATCTGGTGGTGAGAAACGTCGTGTCGCATTGTGTCAGTTACTGCTCTCCAAGCCGGACATGCTCTTACTCGATGAGCCAACTAACCATCTGGATGCTGAATCGGTTGATTGGTTAGAGCAATTCCTACATCGCTTCCCTGGCACTGTGGTGGCTATCACCCATGATCGTTATTTCTTGGATAACGCAGCAGAGTGGATTTTGGAACTGGATCGTGGTCATGGGATTCCATGGAAAGGTAATTACAGTTCTTGGCTAGATCAAAAACAAGCGCGACTCAAACAAGAAGAAGCCACTGAATCAGCGCGTCAAAAATCACTGCAAAAAGAATTAGAGTGGGTACGACAAAATCCTAAAGGTCGCCAAGCAAAAAGTAAGGCGCGTCTTGCACGCTTTAATGAATTGTCAGAACACGAATACCAGAAACGCAATGAAACGCAGGAGATTTTTATTCCCGTTGCTGAGCGTTTAGGTAATGAAGTCATAGAGTTTAATAATGTCAGTAAAGGCTATGGCGATAGATTGTTAATTGATAATCTATCCATGCGTATTCCTGCAGGTGCCATCGTCGGAATTATTGGACCCAATGGTGCAGGTAAATCAACTTTGTTCCGTATGTTGGCTGGCAAAGAGCAACCTGATAGCGGTGAAATCATCGTCGGTTCAACTGTACAAATTTCATTAGTTGATCAATCGCGTGATGATTTAGATAATAAGAAAACCGTATTTGATGATGTTGCGGCTGGAGCCGACATACTCACCGTTGGTCGTTTTGAAATGCCTTCACGTGCCTATCTTGGACGCTTTAATTTTAAAGGTGGCGATCAACAAAAAATCGTAGGCAATCTCTCTGGTGGTGAACGTGGTCGTCTGCATTTAGCCAAGACCTTACTCATGGGCGGCAATGTCTTACTGCTAGATGAACCGTCTAATGACTTGGATGTAGAAACACTGCGTGCTTTAGAAGATGCCTTACTTGAATTTGCCGGCAGCGTCATGGTGATCTCGCATGATCGCTGGTTTTTAGATCGTATCGCTACCCATATTCTGGCTTTTGAAAGTAACTCACAGGTTACCTTCTTTGATGGCAATTATCAGGAATATGAAGCTGATAAGAAAAAGCGTTTGGGTGAAGAAGGTGCTAAACCTAAACGTATTCGCTATAAACCCCTTACTGTTTAATGCGATGTTTGCCTAAGGTAACTTAGAAAGATCCTGCATCCTAAAACTTATAAAAGGATAAGGAGTCAGAGTAGTGTTAACCATTATTGGGATTAATAAAAAGCCGACGGCAATGTGCGTCGGCTTTTTTAATTGCCTCAAAGATACAAGCTTATTATTTATTGGAACATATGAATTAACTCAGATACGTAATACTCACTTATAACTCCAAATAGGATCTCATCATGAAAGCACTTTCCCAAAGAGCCTTAGTCGATATCAGCTTTACTGGAAAAGTAACAGGTACTGAAAAGATTTATTTTCAAAGAAAAAATGAATTTTCTTTTAAATTAATTCCATTAATGATTAAGAAGATAATTTACAGTAAAGAAATGGAGAAAATTGCAGCAGAGCGAATCAAAAATGCAATCGCTGACATAATTAATGGTGGCGATAGTACAAAATATAATATTAGTGATATTAAAAAATGTGTTGGTAATGATGTTTTTAATAATGCTTATTCTGAAGTGGAAAATGAGGTGTTAAATGAACAGAAGAAAACAATAACAAACAATGAATCTAAGATAGAAATCCAAACAGAAGACAGGATCACCAATACTGAACAAGCTTCTTTAAAAAATGAATTTGAAAATGAAAAAATATCAGAAGAGACTATAGAAAATTTGATAACCCTTATGAATAAACACAACTTTTCTGTTGACCGTAATTTTCTATTGGAATTAAATAAAGAAACCAATAATGGAACCCAAGTGGTCGCTAAAGATAGATTTACCATTCCTACATGCCAAAATAATTTGGCTAACTTCTATGAAGTGATTTCATCTCAACCAGATAGTGAGTACAAAATTTTGATCTTGCAAACAATCGATAAACTCTTGCATCAGCTTTCCGCGCCAGAAATACAATATATTCCACCAACAATTCAACCTACCGAACCTAAAATTGAAAAGCTTATTACGCCAATTAATAAGGAAATTGTAAATCCAGCAAATGAAAAAAAAACGAAACAAGAATTATATGGGCCGTTGATAGATTACCTTTCTGAATCCACAAAATATTCTTTATTGGGGAAAAAAGAAAAAAATTATAGTAATTCCGAATTTCAATTAATAAACAGTATGATTAATACAAAATTTAACGCTATGAATAAGCAGTTTAATTCAGAGCATAAAGATCAATGTCTTAAGTTATTGTCAAAAATAAGAAATGAAATTGAAGGCAATCCTAAAATTCAAAATCAGCAACAAATTTTAGATGACATTAAAGCACTTACTAAAAAAATTAATATGATTAGAAACCCAAGATAGAACTACTAAATTAGCCAAAAAATTAAATCTAAACTGAATAATGTTCCAGATAAAAAGCGACTAAAGTAATTGATTATCTTTCTTTGAGGAATGCTTTTATTAGATAACTATTTCTATTATTTATATTTCTTTCTAAACGAAACCGATGCAATCACGCGTCGGTTTTTTATTTTCGTTAGGAAAAAATTCATCTAGTTACATGGAACACAAGTCTAGGCTGAGGCACGAATTTCTTGTTATCACTTTTCAAGAAAGCTCAGATTATGAAAACCACCACAAATTACAAAGTCTTAATCGACATCCCCGATAGCATTGAGCACGAAGAAAAAAATAAATTTATTTTTAGTAGAAATGGTGAAACCTCATTTTTTTTTAAGGTCAAAAAGTTTTTTTGGAAAGAGAAAATGCAAGAAGCTGCAGCCAAGAAGATAAAAGCTATTTTTGAAGATTATTCCAAAACCGATGTGTCTTTTGAAAATCCGTTTAAAAACATAATAGAAAAAGAAGGCGTAGACGAATTCTCATTAATTAATGCACTTAAAATTTTAGATCAGCACAGAGGATTGAAGCTTAAAACTAAGGACTCATCTATAGATCCAAATGAAGCATTAACAATCATTAATGAAAGAACCAAAAACAATAAATTCATTAATGAAATTCGTGATCTCGCAAAGAGGAACTGCTCAAATCTATTATCGGAAGATAACATTAATGATTCTTTTGAAAATTTAAAAATTATTGATCAGACTAATATAAATACAATTAGATTGGATGATTGCAACAATATCCTCACTATTTTAAATTTCCTTGAAAAGCAAATTCCTAAAGATCCTAATGATGCTTTTCTTAATAAAATCCATAAATATATTGATAATCACATTAAATTATTAACTCCCCACCAAGCAAGATTGGGAGAGGATTTATTGAACAAGGAAGCTTGTAACAAGCGGCTAAATACACTACAAGTAATCTCAAAAAATCTCAATGGTTGGATAAAAAATATCGTTGACAGCAAAGAATTAAATTCGCATTTAAAAACTTTAGATGATTCAAGCAAGCTATCAAAACTCAAAAATAAACAAAAAACAATAAGCGATGTTTCCCAATTATCAATTAATAGCTTATACCCTAAGGAAGATATTCTTGAATTTATTCTTCTTTTAGAAGATCCATCGCATGCAGAAGTAAAAATCGATGAAGTTTCTAAGTTAAAGTTAGAAAATTTCATAAGTTTTGTGTATACAGCATTACCTAAATTTAAAAGAAAACAGCAAATTGATGCACTGAATGCGGTTGATTACCTAAGGGGTATTTTGCAATCTCAAGATTCAACCGATATTCGCTCACCATCTTTAACTAGTTTTGTAAAAAAGAATAACGCTCTACTACACGCCTTAAATAAAAATTGGAAGCAATGTGGTCCTTCTGGGTTTTCTATGGATCTATTGCGGTATTTCGAGTTGGGGAAAAGCACCATTAATTCTGAAAGCGAATGGAATTTAAGTTATTTAATTTCCATTGATGACAGAATTGATCAAATAAAAAATAATCTTCCTCCTGAATTACACGCTGAATTTGAATCAAAAATCGAAAAACTAAAGGATGATCTTAAAAATTTTGAAAGCGATACTAATACAAAGCCTCAAATAAATAGTCTCTTTCTTACAGAAACCTCACCTACTCCCAAGGTAATCACTTCTATCATCTCCGCTCTTGAGAATTTTTCTGTATTTGAGGAAAGTGATAGAAACAAAATGGCTCTCACTAGTTTTATTAATTTCCTAAATCGAACTAATGATTTTTCGATTAGTAATATTAATAAACGCGACCTGGATCATTTTTTTGTTATTTTCTTTGATCACATCAAAACTCTTACGCCTGATCAGCGCATGCTTTGCCTTAAAGAAGTAGATATTTTAGAAGGCATGCTGCTTCAATATGAAAATAATAGTACCGATGCAATTAATATCGGCAATATAAAAAATAATTCTACTTTCGATCTCGCAACAGGAATTCAATTTCTAACGCATGCCATTCCACCATCCGGCAATTTATCGCATTTACTTTTCTATTTAAAAGACGGCAAGTCTTCAATCAACATGATTAATTATTGGGGCTTACAATATTTTTGCCAAGCTCAACATACTCAACTTAAAGATTCACTGCATGAGCCTTTGCGTTCTTATTTTCAAACACAGATTGAACAATTGCGTAAAGATTTAGCAGACCTTAAACCTGTCTATCAGGCTAGAACTACTTAAAACATTTAGTACTCTTACAATTTAACCCGGTGATGATTTCAGGTTTATACTGCGTTTTTCATGCAACTCATTATTAAATTAATCATCACCGCATGTCTTCTCCTTCTGAATGGATAGCCGCTATCGATATAGGCGGCAGTAAGATTGCTGTCACACTTGCTGATGCTAGCGGCCCTCGCTATCGCTTGATTCAACCCACTGTTAAAACAGGCACTTCCCGTGCTATTCCCGAGCAGTGTCTTACTTTGCTGCACTCTCTTTGTCATCAAGCTGACATTCATTTTTCTAAGATCAATAGCATTGGTGTAAGTGCCTGCGGGCCATTTGCCTTTCAAGATAATTTGCTGGGATTAGTCGCGCCTAATTTGTGTGGTGGTTTATCCAACGCTGATGATTTACCCAACGACTGGACTTTTATTCCACTGGCATCGGTGCTGCATGAACAATTCAGCCAAGTGGTGATAGACAATGATTGCATTGCCGCTTTGACTGCAGAACGTTATTTCGGTGCGGCTCAAGATGAACCGAATTGCGCTTATGTGACTTGGAGTACGGGAATTGGTTTTGGTTTATGTGTTGATGGTCATGTGTTGCGCGGCAAGCATGGCAATGCGGGTCATGCAGGTCATATGCTGTTATCTGAAGTTTCGGATGCGCTCTGTGGCTGTGGTAATCAAGGTGATTTAGAAGGTTTAATTTCTGGTCGTAATTTAAGTCAGCGTTTGCAACAACCTTTGGAAGTGATTTTTACTGCTGCCGCCCAGGGTGATCCGACTTGTCTAGCGATAGCTGAAGAAGCGGCGAAATGGTTAGGACGCGGGCTATATAACTTAATCACGACTTTAGATCTGCGATGTATTTTGATGGGCGGTAGTGTGTGGCGACATCATGCGAGGTTGTTAGCGCCTTTGGTTGAAAAAGAAATTCATTCACGCTTTCCTGCAATGACAGAAGGCGTTGTTTTACAAAGTGCTGCATTGGGTGAGCTGGTTGCGGACTTAGGTGCACTGTCTTTAGTGATGCCTGAGTCATGGAAAGCTGATTGGAATGCGCGCCAACCTTGGATCGCACTCAGCACCTCTACACAGTAAGTTTTTTGTGAGTGAATGTTGCTCACGATCTTAGTTTTTATTTCACATTCAACAACTTTATCCCACCCCTAGATACCAAGTCGACCATATTTTTAGAAAAGATTGTGTTGTCAAAAAATAATCACAACACCTCACAAAAGTTTCAATCCATTTTTGCATGTTGTGCATTTTCATTCTTTACGCCTTGCGGCAGCGCAGCATTAAAAGTTATATAAATGTCAGCCGAATAGCACCAGATTTGCATCAAGACCGTTATCATTACGTCACATTAAGTAGTGCATGGCACTGCTTCACTTAAACCAATAAAAAGAACTTCTGTCGCGCTATAAGCCGACTGAAAGTCGCAAGCAAAGCAGCGGCATTTCAAACAAAGTTCGATATAAAGAGAACCACCATGGCGGAGACACTACCCATGTCGGCGGATACTTTTCCCCGACTGTTGTTGCAGCATGCACAAATACGGCCTACACATCCGGCCTTTCGAGAAAAACATCTAGGCATCTGGCAAACCACGAGCTGGGCACAAACTGCGGAAGAAGTGCGTTTAATTGCATGCGGTTTAGCTTCGCTAGGTTTTACACGTGGCACTAACCTCGCCATCATTGGTGAAAACAAACCTTGTCTTTATTGGGGCATGTCGGCAGCACAGTGTTGTGGTGGTGTGTCTGTACCTTTGTATCAAGATGCACCTGCTGCTGATATGGCATTCGTGCTTGAAAATGCAGAGATTCAATTTGCAATTGTTGAAGACCAAGAGCAAGTTGATAAGCTATTAGAGATACGTGAAACGGTCGCTGGTATTCAACATATTATTTATGATGACGCACGTGGCATGCGTGATTACAAACAAGCAGGCGTGATCTCTTTAAAAGAATTACAAGAACTAGGTCGCGCTTATTCTTTGCAACATCCAGAGTTTTTTATGCAGTCTGTGCTTGCAGGTCAAGCGCAAGATGTAGCCGCAATTCTTTACACTTCAGGTACGACGGGCAAACCTAAAGGCGTTTGTCATACGCATGCAGCGATGATTGCTACTGGTCGCACATTAGTTGAATTCGATGCCATCGGTGCTGATCATGAAATGCTGTGTTATCTGCCACTCGCATGGATAGGTGATTTTCTTTATTCCTACGGCATGGCGCACATCGCAGGTTTTTGTTTGAACTGCCCTGAGTCGAGTGCAACAGTAATGACAGATTTGCGTGAGATAGGTCCTACTTATTATTTTGGTCCGCCACGTGTGTATGAAAACATACTCACACAAGTGATGATACGTATAGAAGATGCGGGCTGGATTAAACGCAAACTTTTCCACTTCTTTATGGATGTCGCACGTCGTGCTGGTTTACGCATACTCGATGCTAAAGGTGGCGTGAGTCTCAGTGATCGTTTGCTGTACGCCTTAGGTGAAATCTTAATTTATGGTCCATTAAAAAATGTACTCGGCTTCACGCGTGTACGTGTGGCTTACACGGGTGGTGAAGCGATCGGTCCAGATTTATTTGATTTCTATCGCTCGATTGGCATTAATCTCAAACAGTTGTATGGCATGACTGAAACCTGCGTCACGGTCTGTATGCAACGTTCAGGTGATGTGAAGCTTGATACCGTAGGTCGTCCTATGGCGGGTGTTGAAGTCAAAATTGCTGAGAATGGTGAAGTGTTAGTGCGCTCACCTGGTTTGATGCAAGGTTATTACAAACGCCCTGATGCGACTGCAGAAGTGATTGATGCGCAAGGTTATTTTCATACTGGTGATGCAGGATTTTTTGATAACGACGGCCATCTAAAAATTATTGATCGCGCTAAAGATGTTGGTCGCATGGCAGATGGCAGTATGTTTGCGCCTAAGTATGTAGAAAACAAACTCAAGTTCTTCCCCTTCATTAAAGAAGCTGTTGCGTTTGGTGATGGCCGTGAAACTTGTAATGCCTTTGTTTGCATAGATATGGAAGCAGTCGGCAACTGGGCTGAACGACGTAATATTGCTTACAGTGGTTACGCTGATCTCGCAGCTCAAGCGGATGTGATTAATTTACTGGCTGACTGCGTAGAAAAAGTTAATGCAGATTTAGCTAATGACAATTTGTTAGCGAGCTCACAAATTCATCGCTTCATCGTCTTACACAAAGAACTTGATCCCGATGATGATGAACTTACACGCACACGCAAAGTTCGTCGTGGATTCATTGCAGAAAAATATGCTGTACTCATAGATGCACTCTATACAGGCAAAGCGCGTCAATATATAGAAACACAAGTTAAATTTGAAGATGGACGTCAAGGCAAAGTGAGTGCCGATCTTGAAATTAAAAATGTAAA
Source organism: Oxalobacteraceae bacterium (assembly GCA_027486615.1). Lineage (GTDB taxonomy): Bacteria > Pseudomonadota > Gammaproteobacteria > Burkholderiales > Burkholderiaceae_D > Pernthalerella. The sequence goes on from JAIXOW010000015.1 coordinate 27,368, forward strand.
AACTTTTAGCGCAAACAGGCAAGCAGCATGACAGCCATGAATCAGGAACCTACACGCAAAATCGGTGATGTCATTCTCGATTTGCGCCATATATCGCTTTCATTTGGTGGCGTAAAAGCACTCACAGATATTTCTTTTGATGTACGTGAACATGAAATCCGCGCCATTATTGGACCAAACGGCGCCGGCAAAAGCTCGATGCTCAATGTGATCAATGGTGTGTATCGCCCGCAAGAAGGTGAAATCATTTATCGCGGTGAGCATTTACGTGACATGAATACCTATGCAGCAGCGAAAAGTGGCATTGCACGTACTTTTCAAAATATTGCGCTATTCAAAGGCATGAGTGTGTTGGACAACATCATGACTGGTCGCAATCTGCAAATTAAAACCAATTTTTTACTGCAAGCTCTGCACCTAGGACCGGCACGTAAAGAAGAGATTGCCCATCGTGTGAAGGTCGAAGAAGTCATCGATTTTCTTGAGATTCAACATATACGTAAAACACCCGTAGGCCGTCTACCTTACGGTTTACAAAAGCGTGTGGAATTAGGTCGCGCACTAGCAGCTGAACCGCAAATTCTTTTGCTAGATGAACCTATGGCTGGCATGAACGTAGAAGAGAAACAGGATATGTGTCGTTTCATACTCGATGTAAATGCACAGTTTGGCACCACGATCGTATTGATTGAACATGATATGGGTGTGGTCATGGATATTTCTGATCGCGTGGTTGTACTCGATTACGGCAAGAAGATAGGTGATGGAACACCGGACGCCGTACGTAGCAATCAAGATGTGATTAATGCTTATTTAGGTGTAGCGCATTAATTTTCTTTACAGTCTATGTCTACACTATTAGCTAGCTGTTTTTGTAATGAATGCATGATGTATCAATGAAGGCAATCGCATGAATCTGAATTTCTTTTTTGAGGTCTTAATCGGCGGCCTCTTATCGGGTGTGATGTATGCACTAGTCGCTTTGGGCTTTGTATTAATTTATAAAGCCTCAGGTGTGTTCAATTTTGCGCAAGGTGCAATGGTATTTTTTGCAGCATTGACTTGCGTCTCATTAGTCAATCACTGGGGCTTTCCGTTGTGGGTCGCAATTTTAACCACCATTGCAACGATGGCTGTATTAGGTGTGCTGATTGAACGCATAGTCTTACGCCCTCTTGTGAATCAACCTGAAATTTCATTGTTCATGGCGACCATAGGCTTAAGCTTTTTTATTGAAGGCATGGCTCAGCTTATGTGGGGCGCAGAAGTGCAGCGCTTGGACTTAGGAATTGAAGATGTACCAATGGAGAGCTTGCTGACTAACTTCAACATCATTGTGTCGAAGTTTGATGTAGTCGCTGCTTGTATTTGCGCGATTCTTGTCACGTGTTTAGCGCTCTTCTTTTCACGCACTAAGATCGGTCGTGCATTACGTGCTGTCGCTGATGATCATCAAGCCGCATTAGCAGTAGGCATTCCACTGCAACATATCTGGGGCATTGTGTGGGCAGTGGCTGGCTTTGTAGCTATGGTGGCTGGTTTGTTATGGGGCTCACGCAATGGTGTGCAATTCTCTCTCACCTTTGTCGCTCTGAAAGCCTTGCCTGTACTCATACTCGGTGGTTTCACTTCAGTACCTGGCGCCATCATTGGTGGTCTCATCATAGGTTCAACTGAAAAACTAGCTGAAGTATATTTAGGTCCTTTTGTTGGCGGTGGTATTGAAGGCTGGTTCCCTTATGTATTGGCTTTGTTATTTTTGTTAGTTCGCCCTGAAGGCTTATTTGGCGAAAAAATCATCCGTAGAATTTAAGCACATTAAGTAAAACAAGGATTTCACTATGCTGTACCGCGAAGCAGGTCAATTCAAATCAAGTTATGAAGCTGACGGTCAAATATTCCCACTGCGTCAAGATAGATTGGGTATAGCTTTACTGTTGGTGTTGGCGTTCGTCGCCATACCGCAATTCGCTTCAGCTTATTTTTTCTCAGCGATTCTGATTCCATTTTTAATTTTTTCGCTGGCTGCACTCGGCTTAAATATTTTGACGGGTTATGCAGGTCAGTTATCTTTAGGTTCAGCGGCATTCATGGCTGTAGGTGCTTTCAGTGCTTATAACTTTATATTGCGCATTCCTGGCATCCCACTATTGTTAGCGTTTGTTCTGGGCGGTTTGTCTGCTGCCTTAGTCGGCATCGCTTTTGGTTTACCTTCACTCCGTATACGCGGTTTCTATCTTGCTGCCTCCACATTAGCGACACAATTTTTTGTGGTGTGGGCATTGACCAAAATACAATGGTTCACTAACTACAGCTCTTCTGGTGTGATCACTGCACAAAAGATGGAGATGTTTGGTTATGAGTTTAGTTCTCCAGCTTCTAAATATTTATTAGTGCTCGCGATTGTAAGTGTCATGGCGCTGTTGGCTAAAAATATGGTGCGCTCTAATGTAGGCCGTTCTTGGATGGCAGTGCGTGATATGGACGTTGCTGCTGAGGTGATAGGTATACGCCTCATGCGCACAAAATTACTCGCCTTTGCAGTGAGTTCTTTTTATTGTGGCGTGGCTGGTGCGTTGTATGCCTTTGCTTACTTAGGCACAGTCGAACCTGAGGCTTATAGCTTGGATTTATCTTTCCGTATTTTATTCATGGTGATTATTGGTGGATTGGGCTCCATACTCGGTTCATTTTTAGGAGCAGGATTTATCGTCTTGCTGCCTGTGTTCCTTAATGTGTTTGCGCACGCTTTGTCATTACCTACTTCAGTGGCATCAAATCTTGAACTAATGGTGTTTGGTGCGCTGATTATTTTCTTTTTAATTGTTGAACCACATGGCCTAGCGCGCTTATGGCAAATCACTAAAGAAAAATTACGCTTGTGGCCGTTCCCGCATTAATTTTTTATCGATTGTTCTTTGGTAGTTAGTTAGTTTGATCCTCGGAGGAGCTTATGAAATGCATTAAATCCTTACTAGTTGCTGCATCATTGCTTGCAGCTACTAGCTTTGTATGGGCAGATCAGTATGTGCCATTGTTGTCTTATCGTGTAGGCCCTTACGGATCTAACGGTGCTTCATTTTTTGGTGGCTTGATCGACTACATGAATCTGACTAATTTGAATGGCGGTATTAATGGCGTCAAACTCAGTTGGGAAGAATGTGAAACTGAATACAATCCATCACGTGGAGTGGAATGCTATGAACGCTTAAAAAGTAAAAATGGTGGCGCTTCTTTAGTTGAACCACTCTCTACTGGTATTGCTTACGGTATCTTGGATCGTGTCGGCACCGACAAGATTCCTATGACCACATTAGGCTATGGTCGCTCTGATGCAGCAAACGGTAAAGTCTTTCCTTATGTATTCCCTCTGCTTTCTACTTATTGGAATCAAGCCGGTGCGATGGTGGTTTATCTAGGCGAGAAATCCGGTGGTATGGATAAGCTCAAAGGTAAAAAAATCGTACATCTGTATCACGACTCTGCTTACGGTAAAGAACCATTGCCAGTGTTAGAGGCAGAAGCAGCGAAATACGGATTTGAACTCATTAAGATCCCAGTTGCACCACCCGGCAATGATCAGCAATCACAATGGTTACAGATTCGTCAGGCTAATCCTGATTACGTGATTATGTGGACCTTTGGCGTCATGAGCGCAGTTGGTTTAAAAACTGCACAACGCAATGGCTTTCCTCGTGAAAAAATCATCGGTGTATGGTGGGCAGGTTCAGAAGAAGACACTGAACCAGCGGGTGATGCAGCGAAAGGTTACGCTGCTATGAGCTTCACTACACCAGGTAATTATCCAGTGCTAGATGACATCCGTAAAAAAATCTACGGTCAAGGCAAGGGTAATTTAAAAGAACTCGATCGCGTTGGTAACGTGATGTATATGCGTGGTGTGACTTCTGCAGTGTTAATGGTAGAAGCTATGCGTGTTGCACAAAACAAGTATGGCAAAGGTAAACCTCTCACCGGCGAACAAGTACGTTGGGGCTTTGAAAATCTGAATGTGGATGTTGCGCGTCAAAAAGCTTTAGGTGTGTTTGATATGTTCCCGCCTATAAAAACCTCATGTGATGATCATGAAGGTTCTGGCGCTGTCAAAGTCGTGCAATGGGATGGCAAGCAATGGGTTGCCTTATCAAAGACTTGGATCACTGGCGATAAAGCGCTAGTACGTAAATTATTAGAAGAATCTTCTGCTAAATATGCAGCGGAAAAAGGGATTACTCCTGGCTGTCTGAAGTAAACAAGAAAGCCGCTGAATTATTTGCAATTCAGCGGCTTTGTTTTATCCCAGATTTATATATCGTCTTTGGTTGAATATTATTATCAGAATTAAATAGCAGTTCCCTAACAACAGGATTTAGAGATGAGCACTGCCCAACACATCCTCGCCGTGAATAATATTGAAGTCATCTATGACCATGTGATTTTGGTTTTAAAAGGTGTCTCACTGAATGTGCCTAGAGGTAAAGTCGTGGCATTAATGGGTGCCAATGGCGCTGGTAAGTCCACTACTCTAAAATCTATTTCCACTTTACTGCGTGGTGAACGCGGCGATGTGACCAAAGGCAGTGTGGAATTTAATGGCGAAAGAATTGATCAACTCACGCCTAATGAATTAGTGCGTCGTGGATTGTCGCAAGTAATGGAAGGTCGTCATTGTTTTGCGCATTTAACGATAGAAGAAAATTTACTCACTGGCGCTTACACTCGAAAAATTAATCGCCATGAATTAAAAGAAGCCTTAGAAAAGGTATATCACTACTTTCCACGTTTAAAACAACGTCGCTCATCACAAGCAGGCTACACCTCCGGTGGTGAACAACAGATGTGCGCGATTGGTCGCGCTTTAATGGCTAAGCCTTCTATGATTTTATTGGATGAGCCATCGATGGGATTAGCTCCACAAATTGTGGAAGAGATTTTTGAAATCGTAAAAGATTTAAATCACACAGAACAAGTATCATTTTTATTAGCAGAACAAAATACCACTGTCGCACTGCGCTATGCGGACTTTGGCTACATATTAGAAAACGGTCGTGTCGTCATGGAAGGTGCTGCTTCAGAGTTAGCTGCCAATGAAGACGTGAAAGAATTTTATCTCGGTGTTTCTGGTGCTGGTCGTAAAAGCTTTCGTGATATGAAATTTTATCGCCGCCGCAAACGCTGGTTGGCTTAGTTTTTTCTCTTTCCATTTATTTTTTTAGGCTGCCATGTCTGATCTGCTCGATGCATTAGAAGCACGCGACCCTGCTACGCGTGAACGTGAACTCTTAGCTGCACTGCCTGCTTTAATTACCCGCGCTAAAACTACTTCAGGTTGGTCTGCAATTCTGAAAGATGTCAATCCTGCAGATATCACAACTCGTGCTGCGCTTGCGCAATGTCCTGTTACCCGTAAATCTGATTTAAAAGATCTACAACATGCAGCATTACCTTTTGGCGGACTCAACAGCACACCAGTCGCGCAGTTGAGCCGTATTTTTATGTCGCCTGGTCCTATCTTTGATCCAGAAGGAAAAGGTGAAGATTGGTGGCGTTTTGCGCGTCCTCTATATGCTTTGGGTCTGCGTAGTGGCGATATCGTGCAAAACTGTTTTGCTTATCACTTTACGCCTGCAGGTTTAATGGCGGAAGGTGGTGCAAAAAAACTGGGCTGCCCTGTGATACCGGCTGGAACAGGTCAAACAGAAATGCAAGTGCAAGCTATGCATTTATTACGTCCCACTGGCTATGTAGGCACACCATCTTTTCTGAAAATCATCATAGAGAAAGCACAGGAAATGGGTGCGGATATTTCTAGCTTATCTAAAGCATTGGTCAGCGCTGAGGCATTGCCACCTTCTTTACGTAACTGGTTGCAAGAGAATGGTGTGCGCCATGTTTTGCAAACCTATGGCTCTGCCGATATAGGTAACATCGCTTATGAAACCTTAGCGCAGGGCGAGTTATGTCCTGGCATGGTGTTAGATGAAACTCTGCTATTAGAAATCGTGCGTCCTGGTACAGGTGACCCAGTTTCAGAAGGTGAAGTTGGCGAGATCGTCATCACTTCTTTTAATCCCGACTATCCACTTATACGTTTTGGTACTGGCGATATGTCTGCTGTTTTACCCGGCATCTCGGCTTGTGGTCGTACCAATACACGCATTAAAGGTTGGATGGGACGTGCGGATCAAACTACAAAAATCCGCGCTATGTTTGTTCATCCGTCACAAGTAGCGGACATTGCGCGTCGTCATACAGAAATTAAAAAAGCACGCTTAGTAGTAACTGGCGAAATGGCGAATGACATCATGACGCTGCATTGCGAAGTGGAGCATCCCACCGCACAAGCTGAGCTTGCCTCAGCGATTGTGAATTCCATACGTGATGTCACGAAACTTCGCGGAGAAGTTCAACTTGTTGCAATCGGCAGCTTACCTAATGATGGCAAAGTGATTGCTGACGATCGCAGCTATCAATAAAAATTTTATTGCATGCTGAGACATCAGCATGCAAGCTTAATGCGCATCACATCTCTTACTATCAATCTCGTGTGTATTGTTTTTCTATAGCCATGCTTAACCACACTCTGTTGGTCTTGATCAAAAGCTCTCTGTACTAAATCACTGTATTTCAGCGCATGAATGGCACTGATAACAGCCGGTCTATTGTGATCGGCTTTTATCATTGAGGATCCTCCATGCAATCTCTAGGAAGACGTCTGGCATTGTCTGCCATACCAACACCATCTCATCGAAGTGAACACGCGTTATTCAATCCAGCAAACAGACCTAGACTTTATCAACCCATTCCAACATCACGTCATGTCGCTTGGCCTAATGTCATGAAAGCTGGGTATTACATAGATGCCGCACAACAAACAGCAAAAACTTTACGCACTCTGATTCAGCAAATTGATCATCAATATCAATCCTTAGGTTTGCCGCCAAACTTACAACTCCTCACTAATTGTATGCAGCGCTTACTGCATTCCATTAAACCTGGCTATATAGATGAAGTGCAAAGTAGATCACGGTATCTCGATTTATTACGCATGCATTTATCATCACTAAATAATAATGAATGCCTAAAACTTAAGAGCCACTTACAGTCCACGCAATTTAAATGCTTGATAAGTGAGACCGTGATTGATGATGAGTTTTATTTAGAGTATGGTTTTTGTAATGGCCCACCGCATTCTTCTGAACGTATTTTATTTCACACTCAAAATCTATTTGATTGTCTTGATGAGTTACAACGATCACAAGCCGAACATAAAACTGATAGCAGTAAAATTCCCCTGTTAAGTAATGCAACTAAGCAGGAACTACGTAATGTATTAGCTCAGGCTGCACAACATTGGCCGCACTCACAGCAAATTCTTCCCGACTTATTGGATATCGCTTGCCGCATCGGCATTGCACTTGATTTTATCAACTTGCCTACGCAAATCTGCGCAACAGAACTTAACCTTTATGGCACTACCGCAAGACTAAAAAATGATCATATTGTTATAGATCTTGCCATCGCTCTGGATTTACAAGGCAACAAAAATGCAGCCTTACTTAATCGTGTGCTGCGTGATTTATTAGAGATTTTTTTAATTCAAAAATTCACTGGCACACAAACTAAGCTACCAGATTTACAGGCAAATGATCGCCGCAATGTCAGACTAGCGATTGAAGAAATAACAGAAGTCTGTGTGCCTAGTGTGACCGATCATACTTTGCCTTCGAAAGCACGGTCGGTTTGGTCGCGGTCGCATGAATATGGGCAGATACAAATCAAGCCTTCTGCTGGCATCTCATTAGGTCACGCATGGATTACGCCGGATCTTTCTTTGATTCCTGACACTTCTGCACCCTCAGATGTGATTGGCATGCATTACATGCACACAGGGTTTCATCTTAGGCCACAGCAAAACACGATACGTGAATGGCCTACTAAATTTTTAACTGCAAAAGAAAATGCACAACTCTATCCGCCTGAATCAACTTGGTATTTGACTGTTCCAGTCACAAAAACACAATTACAAACTTCTGCATTGGGTGTGATTGCAGAATGGAAGGGAAATAATACTCCCTATCGCTTTGCGAATATGGATAGCAATACACCTGCTACTGGATGTCGGATGACAGTCTGGAAAGCAGTGCAAGATGGATTGGAACCTGATGCACTTGCTTTATTCAATCACTACAACCAAGGACTCGCTGCACCAGAGTCACCTACTGAACTCTGGATAAGATTGAATGGTTTAATGGAATGGATTAAGCACATGGCTGGTGCACATTAATTCAATTCCAGTGCACGTGTTTGTAATGCATCTGTTTGGTGCAAAGCAATCACGTGTTTTTTTAGTTTGGCCACCGAACGATTAATAAGCTCCTGTGACGAATATTTCAATATTCATCACGTTTTTTTATAGGAGCTTACTATGCGATCATTTTTCACTCATGCTCGACCCAACCATTCTCTGCTCTCTTCGCACTTACAGTCTCCAGCATTTACATCTTTATCGATAAAAGAACAGCCACAAGCCCCTAGACTCAAAACCCTTGCGCCAAGAATTCAAAAAGCAAATTACTATTGGGCAGCTAATCATCAAAGCTATTTAATTTTTTCAGTATTACTCGATACAGCTGCAAAAAATCCGCATCCTCAGAACTATCAGAAAATCAAAGCAGCATTAATCTCATTAATGGAATCCATTATTGATCGTTCTTCTCAATCCTCACTTAATGCACAGGCTTGCAAAGATTTATTGAAATTACATTTGCAAGGCTTAAGCACTAATCAACTACAGCAATTAACGCATATTTTAAAAATTTCTAATTTTAATTACATAGGTCATGAAATTATTTATGAAATTGTTGAGCGCAATGGTAGGAAAAAAGAACGTGAAAAAATGATAGAGCTGCTCTCAGCACATCAATTATTTTTATTATTAAATGAATTAGCTACACCCTCACATTCCAACATTCAACCTCAACCCGATCTTTCATTTGTGCCGAATTGGAATCGAGCGATTCGACAAATTTTATTTGATGCAACCTCAATCTAGAATAAACAGCTGCATAGTAAAGATGCAGATAAAATTTTACTAAAAGCAGCACAAGATATTGCTACTCAACTTGGGCTTAGCACCTTACCTCAACAAGTTGAATATTGTGCTTTGAATTATGATCACTCTAGCGTGTTATTAAATGCATCTACTTTGCAATGTGATAGTCGGCTAGAAACCGCCTTAATAAAACAAAAAAATTCCAAACTGACTTATCTAGCGCCCTTTGAGCGTGCTTTGCGTGATGTACTTGAACTTCTCTTGATGAAAAAAATGTTTGGTGATGATGCGATCTTGGCTAATCTGCAAGCTAAACAATTACATACATTACGTTCTACGATTGATGTTGTACTCAATCAGTCAGCGCCTGAGTTCTCTCCTGAATTAAGTCTACTGGCGCATGATGTTTTGAAAAATTCCCCTACATTTGGCCATATACATATTTCACCAAATGGCAGTGGCTCAGGTCATAGTTGGATTGCTCCTGATTTTTCTATTTTCCCTAAAAATGGCGATGGAAGACAAAGAATAGCTGGCTCTGTATTTTTACAAGAGGCCAAACAACTCTCTCCAGCACCTAAGAAAATTACCGAAAAGTCTGTCGATTTTATTTCGCAAGAAAAAAATGAAAAATACTTTTCTTCTGAAGAAGCTCTAATGGTTACCGTACCTGTGCCCGCTGACGTTTTACAACAATCCGCACAGCGCGTTAAAGAACGATGGATTAATGAAGATGTTCTTTATAAATCCATGTCAGACATCGATGGTGGTGATATACGCAGTTGCAGAGTCGGTGTATGGGAAGCAGTGATGGATGGCATGGATGACTCAGCACGTCAGTTATTTAATCATTACAACTGCGGCTTACCTGATCCTGATTCATCAGCTGAATTATGGTTAAGAATGCAGGGCTATATGCAATGGCTAGAAGTAGTCGCTGCCAAATTCAAATTGAGTGAATGAATATGTGCTCGAGGCGTGGTTAGACTCTTACAAATCGTAGCTTGCAGTATCTTGAATCAAGGCAGGGGGTATGGCTTATTATTTCTTTATGTCGAGCAGATACTGTTCGATTTCCATATTATCTAATTTCTTAGCAATTCTAAGTGGGTTATATCCTTTTTTGTCTTTTATATCTGTCTTGGCTCCATTTTCAATAAGAAGTTTAACCACATCTAACCGCCCAGCCTCAACGGCATAATGTAGCGCTGTTTTGCCGTCCTTAGTACGTTTGTTTATTTCGGTTTTTTCATTTGACAGTAACAATTTCACCATATTAATATTTTTTTTGTCGCTAAAACAAGCGCTGTGCAATGGTGTCCATCCACTTTTGTTTTCTATATTAAAGTTGGCTTTTCCTTCTAAAAGAATCCTTGCCAAAGCGACATCTGATGTGTAACTAATGTTATGCATCACGGTGTTACCCGTAAAGTTTTGAGCATCAATATCCGAGCCTTCTTTAATCAAAAACTTGACCAACTCCCGATTTTCCTTGATGCCTTCCGGCGTATGCATTTTGTTGCTGCAAGCAATAAATAAAAGAGAATTACCGTTCGAATCACGGTAACGAACGGCTGCCTTGTCTTGTTCCAAATCGCTTTTAAGCTCTCCAAGTTTGCCCCTGCCTACACGGGTAAAAATCACATTTTTGTTCTTGAGATATGCCCTACGTTCGCTGTTAGATGATTTATTTACTTCCATGAATTTTTCGATATCTGATATTTCCCCTTTAATCGGTCTGCGGTCTTTAATTTCTTGCCTGCCACCTTTTTCTACAACTGTTTTAGATAGTTTTTCCCAGGCTTCTTGCTGTTTCCATTGCGCTTCGAGGTATCCTGGCATTGCTTGAGCAGTATTTTTGGGCGCAGACACCGAGAGGGCGGCCTCAAGTTCACCACCTAACAGTGACACTGTGTCACCACTGACTTGACTCAAAAACTTAATCATTTCCATACCGTCAGGGCGTGATAAGCCATTCCGCTTACATTCTCCGAGTAAACGAATAACCTCTCCAAAGTTTGTCATTCCGACGTCAGTCAATGTGTCTTTACGACTTGAATGTACGATCAAGTTACCCTGCTTCCACAGCTCAGAATCAGGAGTTAAAGTATTACGCAAGTTACCGCCGTGGCAGCTAAGTAGATTGATGTTGCCTTGCCATGGTTTTAATTCTGGGTCACCATTTTTATTTGCTGATGAAGCATCGCGTAGCCAATGAAGAAATTCCACAGTTGAAAAATCTGATTTTCCGGAATCGTTTATTTCGATTAAATGACTTAAAGAATTGTCATCTGAAACATTTCCATGAAAATGGCAAAAGACCTCAGTATTCGGACCAATGAGTCCTTTTTTGCGCGCGTCAATAACCATTTCTTTCGTGACAGGATTAATGCCATCACCTAATACTTTATAAGTAAGACCTGCCGCTTTGGCATTCTGCTCAAAATGTTTGTCCAGACCCGGCGAATTGGGACCAATAATCATGAAGGCATCTAGCTCAGGTTTATTTTTTGGATTTTTATGAGTTTTATTCGCATCAATTTTTGAAGTAATTTCGGAATAAATTCTGCTAATTAAATTCATGATTCTTCCTCGCATAATTCGATTCACTTAATGATCGATAATCAGATATTTGAAACCAAATACTGTTAAATAGTAACTATTTATGCGCTTTGTTCCTTTGAAAACAAGAGGAAAGAAGTTGATCTGGATTTCAGGATGGTCGGCTAAGGGACTGCATTGATTCAAAATTACGATAAGAAGGACGATCGCAGGAGATAAGCCGTGAAAGGAAGAACGAGAAACACGTAATGGGTTTCAAAGCGAAAATGGCAGTTGTTACGTAATGGGGGTATAAAACCCTAAGCGAGATTGCACACAAGTTCGAATGCCATACGAACCATTTGAAATCATGGAAGCGTCACTTTCCAGAACGTTTACTAGAGGAGTTTGAGATTGGTGCCTCGGCCAAGACCGGGAAAGCGTAGGGTATTAGACTCCGCTCGGAAGATCGGCCGGATGTCTTCAGGTAATGATTTTTTTAACAGCGTACTCATCAAGGAGGTATTACTGAGCGAAAGAATTTATTGGCTTTACTCACCTAACCAAGAATCTTCCCTTAATCCTGAAATGCAACTGAAGTTGTCTTCAGCACAAACAAATATGTTCTTAGTTGCAAGAAAGTTAGCAATAACGATCCGTCACTAATAAGCTGTATTTGCTTGATGCTTCTTGTCCATCAGTTTGTCGGCAACCTTAGAAGCTCATCTACGCATAATAGATGTGCAGGTTGATCGTCGATTATCCGGATGAAGCGGATCTTAGTGTACTTCTGCATAATGCTGAACTAGATATGTCAGCGATTGCTTTCATAAAGGCTATTAAATCTTCTCACTAATGACTTCTGCTTTAATTCAACATGAAGAGTAAATTCGATTAATGCTTATATGGAGGCAAAGCTGATAATTTTGGCTTCATTGAACCTTTAATAAATTGATCAATGAATTCTTTGGGTATAGTTGATGAGATTTAAGCTACCAACTTCTTCTCAAAAATATGTATTCTTTGGCAGAATTACATTAGACCTCAAACATAAAATTACTTACAGATTTGCTAAACTAAATTTGTAGTGCTGTCTGGATTAGACCATAAGTAACATGCCTAATAATCCTTCTAATCCTAGACTTGCCCAATTACTGCCATCTGCCGAGCGATCTAACACGATCGCAACAGCACGGACTAACGCCATCACTAGATACGTTAGTCCCAACGTTATAAATGCTGCGGGCTCCTGTAATAACAAACATGCGAGCCCGCTCCCTACATAAATCGCACCCAGAGCTACTCTGGTTTCCGTGATTCCGCGAGGACCCTCAGCTGACATACCTATTAAAGTTAGCGCCTTACGCGGGGCAAATATCACCCACACACCAAAAATCAAGGTAATCCCTGCCACAACAAGTTTTGCAATCAACATTATTCTTTCCTTTCATCCTCATTAAGCCATCCTGTCAGCAGCATACTAATCATAAGAAAAATTGCTATTTTGATTATTTTATTCAAGCCAGAAAGCATGTAATTAGCACGAGTGTTTTATTTTTTACCCTATAATCAAACCATCCAAGCACTTTTCATAAAGGCGTTTTATGTCACTGCCCACTGCTCTTCAACATCTAAGCTTACCTGTTATTGGCTCACCCCTCTTTAT
>JAIXOW010000167.1 GCA_027486615.1 Oxalobacteraceae bacterium
ATCTTTTGCTGCTTATGTTGAGCACATGCGAGAAAAAGACAGTCGTGCTTATGTCGTTATACGAAAAGACACGAATGAGATAGTGGGAGTGGTTGAATTAAGAGATATTTATTTAGGTGACTTCAGTAACGCCTATGCCTGTTGGTATGCATTTGCAAATCAAACTGGTCACGGGTTTATGCGCACTGCCCTGCAAGAAGTGATACAGATCGCATTTAATAAATTACGTTTACATCGATTAGAGGCCAACATACAACCAGAAAATAAACCTTCGATTATTCTGGCTAAAGCATGTGGCTTTAAAAAGGAAGGCTATAGCCCAAAATTTTTAAGAAAAAATGGTGAATGGCGTGACCATGAGCGTTGGGCTATTTTGAATCCCAACGATTAAAGTAAATGTCGCTTCAAAAAAGCGAAGTGACGCTAAACTGAAATGGCATAAACAAAATTTATATCTGTCATTTCAGTAAGCCAAATAAGACAATTTACTTCACTAAATAATCATGTAACACATGACCATATGGCAGAGTCATATCGGTCACCATGTGTAAACCTGCTGAAGCAGAAATCACTGGCAAGTCAGCCATGGGACAATTCACTGATGGTGTGAGTTGCAAACGTGCTCTACCTGTCCAAGCACCTTTAATCACCACATCTTCAAATTTCACACCAACTAATTGTGCAATCGCTGGTGTGCCATCGATATCAGGAATCAGTTTCAATGTAACTTGTTTACGCGATAGCATTTCTTTTTCTGCTGACCAGTCTTTGCGAAATGCATCGTGCTTGTACACCATCGTGCCCATCGCCACATGCTCTCCTGCGTAATGCAAATTACCGGTTAAGGTATCACCCGATACTTTTAATGTAGCTTGTCCAAACTTCATAGGATAGCCCCAAATTTCTCGTCCACCTGCTAAGGGCGGTGTATTGTTGACATACATCTGGCTGACAAAATTACACGGCTCACCTTTGAAAGTACAAGGTATAACTTGCGCTGCTGCTTCATAAGCACCAAAGCCTTCGCCATCCGGAAGATTCAACCACTGCACTGCAACGATGTCGCCAACTGGCTCTAGTGGCTCCGGTAAGGCTTCACGAATTGCATCGGGATCAGTGTGATAGTTAATCGTCAAATACTGACGATTGAAAAACCGATAAGGTCCAACTGGATAGGTGGGACTCTGCAAAGGCATGGAAGGCAAAGCTAAGACTTCGTTTTTTTTCATGATGCTCTTCCTCTCCCTTTAGGGTGCCTGATCTTTAATGTAATCAAACAAAACTCGACCATGTGGTAAGGTCAGGTCTGCAATGAAATGTTTACCACCGACGATTTCTTTAATCGGTAAATCAGCAACTGGTGCATTCACATGTGGCGTTAAACTTAAACGTGCAGGTGACAACCAACTACCTTTCACGGTGATGTCAGTTAAGTTATAAGCGACTAACTGACAAATTTTTGGTTTGCCATCGACATCGGGAATAATTTTTAAATTACATGATGTCTTGGTCATGTTTTTAGCTAAGGTCTCTAAGGATTCTGGAGACGCTTTATGCTTATAACCCATGGTACCCATGGCCACTAACTGACCCGCATAGTGCAAGGTACCAGTGAGTGTGTCTGAACATACTTCTAATTTAGGATAAGCAAATTTCTTAGGAAAGCCCCAGATTTCACGACCAGCTGAAATCGGTGGTTCATCATCGAGATACATTTGTGCTGTGAAGTTAACTGGCTCACCATTGAACAAGCATGGAATCACAATACCGCTTTCGGTGTAATCACCAAAGCCTGAACTATCCGGCATACGTATCCATTCATACAGCACTAAACCTTCTGGATTTGGCTCTAGAGGTTCAGGCACTACGCGTCTTAACATCGCATGGTCAGTGATGTATGAAACAATCATGAACTCACGATCGATGAAACGATAAGGCCCCATGGGATAGCTCGGACTGGCAGCCGGCATTGAAGGTAACTTTAATATTTGTTCAACTTTCATTGATGTCTCCAATGATTCCTACTAGGGATAACGATTATAAAAATACGTTTTGTACATCAACAGATGAACGATGATTAATTGCGTCGAAATTTTCTGCTAGCCATTTTTCTGCATAAACACGACCACGGTCACGCAAATCAGTCAGAAATTCCCAACTACTTTCCATTTTCGATTCAGCAGTCAGTCCCGCTAATGCTTCTTCTGAGCGTACGGAATGAATCAAGACATATTTCATCTTTTCCATGTATTCATCTTTAATCCAACCTTCATCCATCAACTTTTGTACAAAGCCTATGGCACGCATTTCTTTCATCAATGCAGAATTAAATGTAATTTCATTTAAACGATTGGAAATTTCAGCTGGTGTTTTAGGTGGTGCATCACGCTCAATAGGATTAACGTGAATGATAATCACGTCACGTGAATCAGTACGATAAAACAGGGGATACAGCACAGGGTTACCCATGTAACCACCATCCCAATAAAACTCACCATCAATTTCTACTGCATGAAACAATTCAGGTAAGCAGGCTGAAGCCATGACAGCAGCTGAAGTGACTTCTTCGTTAGGAAAGACTTTAACCTTACCAGTTCGTACATTGGTCGCAGAAAGAAAAAGCTTGGTCTTTGCATGCGCACGCAATGCTTCAAAATCCACTTGCGCTTCCAACACAGTGAGTAAAGGATTCACATTCCCTGGATTGCTTTGATACGGTGAAATCATTTTACCCACCATACGCATGGTGCTATCAAGCAGTGGCTTAGTCAGATTTAAACCAAACATGGCTTCAAAAGGATTGGCCTTGATAGCAAAACGCTGACCAGCATCTGAGATGCCTTTCCAAAAATTTTCTAATGCCTGACGTGCACCATCTGGTCCATTCATATAACCATAGGCATACACCACAGCATTCATGGAGCCTGCACTACATCCAGAGATGCCTTCGATTTCAATTCGTCCATCTTCAAGAAATTTATCCAGCACGCCCCACGAGAATGCGCCATGCGCACCACCACCTTGCAATGCAATGTTGACTTTCTTAGGCAATTTACCTGAAGAGTCTGCAACCGCAGCGCTCGTTTTTTTTGGTTTGGTCGCCATTCTGCAGCCCCTTTATTTTGTATTTGTTTTATGTTGATTCAATAGGGCTTAATGCGCGGTCCAACCTCCTTCAACAGAGATGTTAGTACCAGTGATAGAAGCAGCTGCATCAGAACATAAAAAGATAGTAGTTCCTGCGAGTTCTTCAACGGTGACAAATTTCTTAGTCGGTTGAGCAGCAAGTAAAACATCACGCTTGACTTGTTCTTCTGTGATGCCACGTGCTTTTGCTGTATCAGGAATTTGTTTTTCGACTAAAGGAGTTAATACATAGCCAGGGCAAATCGCATTCACAGTAATCCCTTTTTCTGCTACTTCTAATGCGACAGTTTTTGTGAAACCCATCACACCATGTTTCGCAGCAACGTATGCAGATTTAAATGGTGAAGCAACTAAGGCATGCGCAGAGGCGATGTTGATGATACGACCCCAACCTTGTTTTTTCATATAAGCTAAAGCACAACGCGTGGTGTGAAAAGTAGAAGACATATTGATTGCGATAATCGCATCCCATTTATTCACAGGAAATTCATCAACGGGTGCCACATGTTGAATGCCCGCGTTGTTGACCAAAATATCGATACCACCTAAATCTTTTTCTGCCTTATGCATCATTGCTTCGATTTGATCAGCTTTACTCATATCCGCGCCATCGTAGAGAACCTTCACACCGAATTTAGTAGCTAGACCAGCACGTAGTGTTTCAATCTCTTTCGCATCACCAAAACCATTCAATACGAGATTGACACCTTGTGCTGCTAGTCCTTCAGCAATACCCAAACCAATACCACTTGTTGATCCAGTTACTAGGGCATTTTTTCCTTTAAGCACGATAGTTCTCCTTATACACTCGACAGATAGATTTTTAATGAGGGGATTTTTTAACGCATTTTTCTGAAGCGAAGTATCGCTTTCAAAACAAAAACAAACTCAATTTACAAAAGTAAACTGAACAGAAATGTACTAATTGTTTTTGTTTTGATGAATCGAAACAATCAAACCAGCTTGATTGAAATAGCTAAATTATCAACTATTTATTTTCCCAACAGAAACATTAACAAGCTATCACATGATGCGATGAATGTAAGCAGAATTTGTCCTTGTAACACCAATGTCATAAGCTCACTTTAGAAAATTCATAAGTGAAATCAAGGAACTAGCAGAAATTAAGGACAAGATGACAGAGTTGATATCAAAGACATTTTGAGCCAAAAGTGATCATGGCTGCGATGAAATTGATAGATAGATGGCGTTTTCAAAGAAAGCCCGAAACAAGAAAGATAAATCGGGCTGAGTGATGCAAAGATTAAATGCGACTTAATTTTTCTTGTAATCGAATAATTTTTTCATCCAGTTCTCCGACTCCAGAAAGAGAGAGTTCTAGTGATTCTTCACGACTACGAGCACGAGCTTCTTCAATCAATTGTGCTTCACGCTCAGCAGCAATACGCTCTGCTTCAGCTTTCATCTTCAATAGCAGATCGAGCAAATGCAATACGCTAAAAAAACAACTCAGAAAAAACCAGAGTATCCATAATGAACCGACTGGTAACTGACCGAGCGTAAAGATGGCCGACATTTCAGTCAACCAGCTATGCCAATTTAAATCTTGCCACCAACTAAAGCTAGCCTGCACCATGCAGGTCGATGCAAAGACAACTAGAAATAAAATCCAGTTAAAGAGGAATAAACCTCGTCTGCCAGGTAAAATTTCAGTGATCAACATACGACGACTTCATCCTATTATTTTTTCAAAGCATTCGATAATCGTTGGTTCAATAAACCAGCGATTTCAAGACGCATTCTCGACGTAGCATGAATTTCCATCTCTTTTTGATAGGCGACATTAACCAATTCAGCTGCCAAATTAGAAGATTCATGAATTTCAGATGCTAATTCAAGTAGCCTAGCCTCTAACTGTTTTTTTTCTTGTAGCTTGAGACCCACTTCTTTAATTGCCATGTCCACATCAGACCAACATGACAACTCTGGATCGCTAATTTTTAAGCTCTGAAAGACGTCTTGTATGGAATCACCTAGGCTGGATAAGGCATCCGCAGGCAATTCTTCCTTCTGGGACTGGGTTTTTGCATAGTCGTTAATTGATACGACAGGCGCCATGGAATCAGTCCATCCCTCGCCTGGTTCAAATCGTTTCATAGTCGGTTTCATTGCTGGGCTACTCATTACACACTCCATGCTTCACTTTTAGGTTAACACTAGCCATAATCTAGCTTGAAATTACTGACTTACAAGTATTATCAAATTTAAAACATTATTTCTCATGCGATCTTAGTGAACCGAATACTATAAATCATTGTGAAGACTGCCCCACTAAAGATCTTAATTACTAGCCAAAAAGGCGGCGTAGGCAAAAGCACGTTGTCAGCTAATCTTGCTGCCTATTTTTGCCACACCAGAGGTAAGAAGACCGCACTGATCGACTTTGATCATCAAGCCACCTCGGGCAAATGGGTCAAAAAAGCCTATCCTATCGGCATACATTGCAACACAGCTGATCTGCCTAACTACAAAGGCCCTGGAATCGTTTTACTCAAAGCAAAGGAAGCTTTAAGAAAAGGGGTAGAGAATCATCAGGTCGTGGTCGCTGATCTGACCTGGACAGATGTGCTTTCCCCAGAATTCCTTTTTGAGTTCGATTTAGTGCTGGTTCCAACCTCCCTCTCCATCATAGAACTCGACAGCACACTGGAATTCATTAATCGTTTTTCCTTCATTTTCAAATCGCGCATGCGTCAACCACCTAAACTAGTGCTTGTGCCAAGCAGAGTTGACGATTTTGAAACATATGAATCGATTTTTACTCGCTCCTTCAATACCAGTTTTTTCCTGGCACCGCCTGTGATGTATAGCGAGAGTGCAAATAACTTTTTTGGCTCTGAATTCTTTGTTTTGACTACTAATCAAGAAGTGCGCGAAAACTTCATGACCTTTGCGCGCGCTATTGATGAATTAGGCGAAAGTGAAATGGAAGATAGACAAGGACCAAGACGCTCAGAATTCAATCCGAAGTTAAGCGGCACAGTGCTCGATCAATTCCGTGCTATGCGGAATTCCGAAGAGCCTGAGACGTTAGTAGAAAAAAATCCTGAGTCCGCAGTCAAGCAAGGCGTATCCAAACGCTTGATGTCTGCTATTCCTACTTTCCTCATCAATAAGCGCGATTAAATCACAGACGAACTACGCTGCTGCAGGAAAATGTAGATCGCTAATTCGGCCATTTGCATCAACACGGTAACAAGCAATATCAATGTGAAAAACTTCAGGTTTCACAATTGATTTTCCCATCAACATACGTGCACATTCTTGTATGCCTTCGGGCACGGAAGGATGAGGGAAAATCAGCTCAGCCAAATGAGCTACACCTATTCCCATTGAAATCATGAGCGCTAACACTTGTATGGTGCTCGATGAGTGATTTCCTATGACACGCATGCCGAGAATTTTCATTTCATCGTCATCCGAGACCAACAATTTAAAGAAACCACCTTTATCACCCATGGCAATCGCACGATTAATATAGCGATAATTCATCTTTGCCAGCTTATAAGAAATCTTTTTCTTTCTCGCTTGTGTTTCGTTTAAACCTACCGAAGCCACTTCAGGATTTAAAAACATAATAGTGGAAATATTTTCATACACTAAAGGACGTTCTGGCTTACCAAAAATTTTCTCTACTGCATAGCGCCCTTCTAACTCACCAACATTTACCAATGAGATATCCGCCGTAAAATCTCCAACCGCATAAATATTTTCGACTGTTGTTTGCGTTAAATCATCTTCACAATAACCGCGACTATCTAATTTGACGCCTACTGTTTCTAATCCTAGATTTTCTGTATTAGCAACACGCCCTACTGAAACCAATGCATTATCAACTGTATGGATTTCATGTCGACCATCTTTATAATTTAAAATATATTCAACTCTGCCATTCACTATAGACATTTTTTCTAGTGAAGCGCCATGGTGAATGACGACTCCACTCTGTTCAAGATTAGAAGCAATCGATTGCGCTATATCCTCATCTTCTGATGGCAAGATTCTTTCTTCTTTATCGATTAAAAATACTTTTGTTTTTCCAAAGTTAGAAAAAATAGTCGCAAATTCACAGCCTATAACTCCGGCACCTAATATCACTATGCTGGAAGGAAAGTCCGGTAAAGATGCAATACCATCACTAGACAAGATGATTTTTTCATCAATAGGAATATCTGGCAGATACCTTGGACGACTACCGATTGCAAGCACAATCTTGTCAGCCCAAATTATTTGCTTCTTACCATCTGCAATCGTGATTTCAATTTCGTTTTTTGAGATTAGTTTTGCATGCCCATTAAACTCACTCAAATCACCCTTGCGTTGATAATAATTAATTTGCTCACGTAGTTGACGGTATTTATTATCCACTGCGCTATGCATCGCATTGACTACCACTGAATAATTTAACTCTACATCGCGCACAGAAAATCCACGATCAGAACTACGCGCTACTTTATAACTCTCTGATAATTCCCATAATGTCTTGGAAGATAATGCGCCATTAAATATTCCTGCGCCTCCTACACGATTTTTTTCGATTAATGCGACCTTCTTACCAAAATCAATGCCGCGCATCGCTGCAGCAAATCCAGAAGGTCCTGCTCCAATTACGCATAAATCAAATTTCTCCATCATTCCTCCACACTATGATTATTTTAATAAGTCTCTACTGATTAATTGATGCATTAATTTTGTACAGTTAAATAGCTCTTTGAATATATTTTTATAATCAGAAACTTATTTGACTGATATTAAACGCTAATCAATTTTATCTAAACTTAAAATAGTTAAGTAAGTGAGTCAATCGTTTTTAGTCAAAATAAAAATCTTTATGAATAGACGAAAAAAACCCCGCATTATTGCGGGGTTTTTATAAACCACATAAATAAAGCAATTAGCCGCTATGTTTATATTTGTTTGAGAGATTCCTGTAATTTAAGAATTTTTTGTCTAACTTCATCCACGACTTCTGGCTCAGCTGGTTCAGATAGTTCTGGATGATCCTCTTCAAGACTAGCCTCTTGCATTGCGAGCTGCTCTGCTTGCGCAATTGCTGAGGCTGTTTGTTCTTGATTTTTACGACTCTGCAATTTTTCAGCTATCCATATCAAGCTTATAAGAACTGAGATCAATAACCACATTATCCAAACACTGCCTACTGCCACTTCACGCAGGTAAACAGTAGATTGCAAATCTGTTAACCAAGTAGCCCA
>JAIXOW010000323.1 GCA_027486615.1 Oxalobacteraceae bacterium
ATAAGACACAGTATTTCAATAGTTTCTCAAACACACGAGATTCACTGTACTTACACGCAAAAAACGTTCAACACATTTGAATCACTGTATTGACACAAAAAAAAACGGACGAATTTTCAACTCTTTCTCACAAAAAATTGACTTACTTCGTGTGGGTTCGATAGAACATCTCAGTCGCCATGGTTGATCCTCCAACTTGACTAAGCCTTTCTTCTATACTAAGTCCCTGATGGAGTCCCAAGTGAATGTCAGAAGCAATGATGATTTAATTGATGTCTTTATTCAAGATCAATTTCAAGAGAATGAGACAATTTGATGGTGATCAAATTACATTGACAAAGTACAGATTACAACTGGTTTGATAATCTTGTTAAGCTGTTTCCCAACAGAGGGCAAACACAAAAGGGGTGGGACATACTTCTCCATCTCCCTTTCCCCTCAGCTTTAACTAAAAGTTCAAGCACATGAAAGACTGAGGGTGGCCCAGTGGCCTTGCATCAGGTGACCATTAAAAACTAAAAAACAACACAATGTTGAAAAAACTAAATTGAGGTCAATGGGGTTAAAACAAAAAACAACTCAGGGTTGAAAAATAAAACATATGTACAACAAAGGAAGTCAAATATGATAAACTGTATTTTCTTCTTCCCGGAACCTCAACGGCTTTCTGATCGTCCGCTTCGGCTTTGACGTGACGAGGATTCCTGGTGTCGGTGTCGTCGGTGCTGTATCGGTCGTTGCCCTGCTCGGCGCCAAGGGTGATGCGGTCCTGGCCTCGACCTCTCGTGGTGGCGTGTGCTTCTCGCCTGGCAGCTCGGGTGCCTGGACTGGTTGCGCGGGTGGCGGTCCTGCCTTGACGAACTCAGGTTTCAGGAACTTCCGGTTCCTCCTGAGAACTCTCCCGTTGTCGGCCCTGACCTGGTACTCTCTTTCGTTAGAACCGAAACCTATTACCGTACCAGTCCTTGTCCAGCGCTTCGTACCCGGGTCCTGCATACGGACTGGCTGCCCGGGATATAGGAGCGGATGTTGAAACGGTTTTGAAACCCGATTCCTTCTATCCCTCTCCTCTCTCACCTCTCGAAGGCGTTTCTCGACGTCATATCGAGCTTGAGGCTTAAACAGCCGCCTTGAGATCGGTAAGTTATCCCGCATTATCTGTCCAAAAACTAATTCGCTTGGGGACAGATTCGTTGGTGCTCTCGGCGTGTTCCTGAAAAGTAACAACGCGGCTGCCAACTCAGACTGTTTCAGTCTGCTACGTTCTGCGTCGTAAGTGGCGGAAATGATCTTTTTCATTTCTTTTACTGCCTCTTCCGCAATACCGTTTGACTGGGGGTGGTGAGGTGATGACGTCACATGCTGAACCCCCCACTCCTTGCAGAATTTCCCAAACTCAAATTTGTCGACCCTTTCTCCTTCAAGGAACTGCGGGCCGCCGTCCGAATAAATCGTGACTGGAATTGAGAAGGTGGCAAACAACTGCTTCAAGTGCTCTGTCACTTGCTTTGTTGTCGCAGTTTTTCCACACTCGTAGATACTTGGGAAACCTGAGTACTGGTCCACCGTAACCAGAAAATAACGGCCTCCGTACTGTGCCAGATCTATATGCAGAAACTGGAATGGGTACGTTGCCTCCTCATGCTGCACTTCAGCTTCCGGCCTGTTTGATGGCGCTCGCTCAACACAGGGCTCACACGTTTTAGCAACGTTCTTGATGTCCCTGTTTATAAACGGCCACCAAATGGACTTCTTGGCTCTCTCACACATTTTGTGAGCACCTTGGTGCATTGCCAACAGCCTCTTCAGGTAAGTCGTTCTCAGCTCTGCTGGAACAAACAGTTTGTCTCCGTAAACAATGAATCCGTCTGTGTCAAAAAACAGATCGTCTTTCATTGGAAAAAACTGTTTCAGGTTGTCCGGCCACTCATCCTTAGACTGTGGGTGACCGTGAGACAAGTATCTGCTCAACTGCTGATACTCAACGTCCTGGTTAGCAAATTTACGCAACTCCAGCAAACGTTCGTCACGCAATTTCGTGTCAACGGCCTCAAACACCTGGACTAGCTGTACTTCAGCAACATGGCTTTCGTCATCTTCGACGTCCTCGTCCAGTAAATCAGACGATTTTGCTTGGGCATGCGGAGCTCTCGACAGGCTATCAGCCTCGACGTTATCAGCTCCTTTCACCCATTTGACGCGATACTGCAAGTGCATGACTTTCATTTTCAGTCTTTGCAGTCTTTTGTTCTCGATTTCTGGGAGTGAATATCTCTCCAGGATTGGAACCAAAGGTTGGTGATCGGTCCATATCTCCAACCTTGACTTTGGCATTCCTTCGATGAACATCGCGCATTTCTTTGCTGCCCATGCAATTGCGAGCATTTCAAGCTCGATCATGGCATACCGAGTTTCCGCAGGACTTAAAAACCTGCTTCCAGCTTGAACTGTTCTCCACACATCCGGCTCGACTTCCTGTTTCAGAACGAAACCTAGTCCAAACAGCCTTGATGCATCACAGATCAGCCTCGTTTGCCTCGTTGCATTGTAGAAGGCCAGCATTTTTGAGGAACTTAACAAGCTCCGGGCAGCCTCAAACGCCGCCTGGTGTTCTGGCAACCAGTCAAATCTGATTCCCTTTTTCAGCAGAGGCTTTAAAGGACACATGCACTTAGCGATTTCATCTGAAAAGTTGCATGTCTGGTTGGCCAAACCCATGAAGGATTTCAAATCCGTCAGGTTTTTCGGGACTGGGAATTCCGAAAGTGCTTTCGTCAGCACTGGGTCAATTTTGTACCCTTCTCCATTAACAACAAAGCCTGCAAACAGGACTTCAGGGTGATCCCACTGAATTTTCTTTGTGTTAAGTGTGATGCCATTTGCGTCACACGCTTTGAAGAATTCTTCCGTGTTACTAAGCAACTCTTGTAACGTGTCTCCCAGCAACAACGTGTCCTCCGTTGATCGTCTTCCCTCTGTACTTGCGTCTACAGCTGCTCCGTAACGCAGGGTGAAGACATCTTGGGCATCGCTTTCACCCATTGGCAACCGCTTATAACGAAAACGGCCAAATGGGGTCAAGAATGTTGTCAATGCTCTGGACTCATCGTCCAGTTCGATTTGGTGGTAACCTTTCAGGGCGTCAAACACAGCGAAGTGCTTCTTGCCTTTAGGCACCAGCCTGACAACTTCCCATGGAGTTGGTTGTGGGTTTGTGGGCCGGACGATGTATTTGTTCAACTTTGTCAAGTCGACACACATGCGAATTGCACCATCTTTCTTCGGCACCACAACGATTGGATGCAACCAATCTGTTGCTCCTTGGACGGGCTCAATGATGTCTTGCTTTACCAAGTCTGCGAGCTCTTTCTCCAGAGCTGGCATGTAAGGCTCGGCAATGGCTCTGGTTGCACCTGAGCTGATAGGTTTGGCATTCTCATCCAACTCAATGTGGTGTTGGCCTCCCTTCATGACTTTGCACCGTCCATCAAATACCCGCGGGTATCTGCTGATCAGATTATCCAGCTCCGGGTAACCTGTCTTGACACTTGGAACAGTGTCAACTTGAGTGACATTCACTTCAACGTGTCCGTGTGGGAAATTTTCAGGCACCAAACGTAAGTCTTTGCAGCATCGCAAAGACAATATCGGTCTTGCCAAGTTCTTAACAACTCTTACAATTGCTTCGGTTTGAAACTCTCCGAGTTTCACCCGGAATTTCATTTTCCCTATCACTCCAAGTGGTGTTTTGTCAGCTGTCTTAGCTGGCAAGTCCTCTCTTTCAAGGTCTTTGATTTTGAAGCCCATCTCAAGGTACAACTCTGGTGGGATGCACGAGATATTTGCTCCAGTGTCAGGCAATGCCATGACTTGTTTTGAAACACCGTTTAAACCGGTGAGTGTTACCTCAATGTTATCGAGGGGGGTGACATCAGTGCTTGAGACTGTCAGTGACCCTAGGAAAATACAATTTCCTTCCCCTGTGTGAGAATCACTATGAGGTCTCTTTGGTGCATGACACATTTTAGAAAAATGTCCTTTCTTGCTGCAGTTGTGGCATGTCTTGTCAGCTGCTCGGCACTCTGGAGCCTTTGCTCTGTGGCCAGCTTGGCCGCATCCAAAACATTTTCCACCTCCTGCTTTTGACTGAGAGCGATCTCTGTCATTGGACCTGTGGCCTCTAGACTGTGATCGGCCTCTTTCCTGCTGCTTTGCTTGCTGCTGGTTCTTGCGGTCTCTTTGGTAAGAGGATGTCGCACATGCCTCTCCAGACAAAGAACCTCTGGCAAGCTGCTTAGACGTTTTAATCGTCTTTTCTTCTTCAAGGCAGATTTCAACTGCTCTTTCAAATGTCAGATTTTTCTCTTTCACAAGTCTGTGACGTGTGTCAGTATCATTGACATTGCAACACAAACAGAGCATCGTAAACCAGCTTGAGACGTCTCTTATGTCTTCAAACTCACACAACTTTGCGTGTTCCCTGATCCAAGTCACAAATGACTCAATGGATTCACCAGCTGCTTGCTTTCGTGCAAACAGCTCCGTGACCATCACAAGGGGGTTTGTTGAATTTTTGATGTAGCTTTCCAGCTCAGTGATCAAAAACTCAACAAACCCCCTTGTGATGGTCACAGAGTTGTTTGCACGAAAGCAGGCATCTGGTGAATCAATCGAGTCATTTGTGACTTGGATCAGGGAACACGCAAAGTTGTGTGAGTTTGAAGACATACGAGATGTCTCAAGCTGGTTTACAATGCTCTGCTTGTG
>JAIXOW010000168.1 GCA_027486615.1 Oxalobacteraceae bacterium
GCATCATGATGGAATATCAGTCGATCACAGCAGGGTTGAGCGCTGAGTTAGCTAGTTATCCTTGGTCTAGTCATGCGCATCACCTAGGTTTAGAAAAAAATCCTGTGATTACAGACCATCCTGAATACTGGGCTTTGGGAAACACGCCATTTCAGCGTGAAGCAGCCTATAAAACTTTATCCGAATTCGTGCCGCAAGCTAGTTTGGTGGAGGAAATTGAAACCGCCACCCAAAAAGCTTGGGCCTTGGGATCGGAAGAATTTAAGCGGCAACTGGCTAAATTAACGCCGCGCAGACTATCGCCAGTGGCGCGGGGCCGGCCATCTAAATCGACAAAGTTGCTTAAAGACATCAAAATTAATGCAGAGTCTTAAACTAGCCACTCCAAAAACCCGTCTATAAGCATTATTTTAATTATTCTGTCCCTAATTAAATTTGCACCATTTGTATGCTGGATTAAAATAGGTTCAGACCCTATTTATTTTTGATTGATGTACAGCTGTCCTTGCTCTATCCTTCACGGTTCTATTGAAAATGGCTGTGGAGAATTGCGATGCAAGCCCAAGGACTGTACGACCCAAAAAATGAACATGACGCCTGTGGCGTAGGTTTTATTGCGCATATCAAAGGACAGAAAAGTCACTCTATCGTTGAGCAAGGACTGCTCATTCTGCAAAACTTAGATCACCGCGGTCCGCTCGGTCCCGACAAGTTAATGGGCGATGGCGCGGGCATACTGATACAAATTCCTGATCAGTATTATCGTGATGAGATGGTTAAGCTAGGTGTGCATTTGCCACCACCAGGTGAGTACGGCGTAGGTATGGTGTTCTTGCCGAAGGAAAATGCATCGCGCATCGCTTGCGAACAAGAGATAGAGCGTGCAGTCCATGCAGAAGGGCAAGTGGTATTGGGTTGGCGTGATGTGCCAGTCAATATGGACATGCCTATGTCGCCGACTGTGCGTGAAAAAGAACCTGTCATACGCCAAATTTTTATCGGTCGTGGTCAAGACATCATGGTGACCGATGCATTAGAGCGCAAACTCTATGTCATACGTAAAGCATCTGGTCATGCGATTCAAGCTTTGAATTTATTACATGGCAAAGAATTTTTTGTGCCATCCATGTCAGCACGTACCGTTGTTTATAAAGGATTGCTATTAGCTGATCAAGTCGGTGTGTATTACCGCGATTTGCAAGATCCAAAATGTGTCTCTGCATTGGCTTTAGTACATCAGCGTTTTTCAACCAACACTTTCCCTGAATGGCCGCTCGCTCATCCTTATCGCTTACTCGCGCACAACGGTGAGATCAATACCGTTAAAGGTAATTTCAATTGGATGCGTGCACGTGAAGGCGTGATGAAATCCGCTGTGTTAGGTGAAGATTTACAAAAACTTTTCCCACTGATTTATGAAGGTCAGTCAGACACAGCGTGTTTCGATAATGCACTCGAATTACTGGTGATGGCGGGCTATCCGATTGCGCAAGCGATGATGATGATGATTCCAGAAGCTTGGGAAAATCACACACTGATGGATGACAATCGTCGTGCATTCTATGAATATCATGCTGCCATGATGGAGCCATGGGATGGTCCAGCAGCAATGGCATTTACCGATGGTCGTCACATAGGTGGCACCTTAGATAGAAATGGTTTGCGTCCAGCACGTTATATCGTTACCGATGATGATTTAGTAGTGATGGCTTCTGAATCGGGTGTATTACCTATTCCTGAATCAAAAATTATTCAAAAATGGCGTCTGCAACCAGGCAAAATGTTTTTGATTGATCTCGATGCAGGTCGCATCATCGATGATAAAGAATTAAAAGATACCTTCGCCAACGCAAAACCCTATAAGCAGTGGATTGATTCGGTTCGCGTTAAATTAAATGAACTGAAATCAACCGAAGAGCATCAAGAAAGTAAAATTCCTCTGTTGGATAGACAGCAAGCATTTGGTTATACCCAAGAGGATTTGAAATTCCTCATGTCTCCTATGGCAGCCAATGCGGAAGAGGCGACAGGCTCTATGGGTAATGACTCGCCATTGGCAGTCATGTCGAATAAAAATAAAACGCTCTACAACTATTTCAAACAACTGTTTGCGCAAGTAACGAATCCACCGATTGATCCGATTCGTGAAGCGATGGTGATGTCACTGGTTTCTTTTATTGGCCCTAAGCCTAATCTGCTTGATACCAATAACATTAATCCACCAATGCGTTTAGAAGTGTCGCAACCAATACTGGATTACAAAGATATGACGCGACTGCGTCACATTGGTGATCACACGGGTGGAAAATTCCGTTCCTTTGAATTAGATATTTGTTATCCCACAGCGTGGGGCAAAGAAGGTGTAGAAGCACGCCTTGCATCATTGTGTGCTCAAGCTGTCGATGCTGTGAAATCTGGTCACAACATTTTAATTATTTCTGATCGTAAGTTAGATGCCGACAATGTTGCTATTCCCGCTTTGTTAGCAACCTCAGCGATTCATCAACATTTAGTTGGTCGTGGTTTACGTACTTCAACTGGCTTGGTCGTAGAAACAGGTTCGGCACGCGAAACACATCACTTTGCTTTATTAGCAGGCTATGGAGCAGAGGCGATTCATCCATACTTAGCGATGGATACCTTGGCAGATATGGCTAAAGGGTTGCCAGGTGATTTATCGCCAGAGAAGGCAATCTATAACTTCCAAAAAGCGGTCGGCAAAGGCTTGCTGAAAGTGTTCTCCAAGATGGGTATTTCCACATACATGTCTTACTGTGGTGCGCAAATCTTTGAAGCGATAGGATTGAATAAAGGTCTGATCGAGCAATATTTCAAAGGTACTGCGTCCAACGTGGAAGGTATAGGTGTATTTGAAGTTGCAGAAGAAGCATTGCGTTTACATCATTTAGCTTTTAGTGCTGACCCAGTATTGGCGCATGCATTAGATGCGGGTGGTGAATATGCTTATCGTGTGCGTGGTGAAGATCACATGTGGACACCTGATGCAATTGCAAAATTACAGCACTCTACACGTGCAAATAATTTCAACACCTATAAAGAATATGCGCAGATTATTAATGATCAATCTAAGCGTCACATGACTTTGCGTGGTTTATTTGAATTTAAAATCGATCCATCCAAAGCTATTCCATTAGATGAGGTTGAATCAGCCAAGGAAATCGTCAAGCGTTTTGCTACCGGTGCTATGTCACTCGGTTCTATTTCTACTGAAGCGCATGCAACCTTGGCGATAGCCATGAACCGTATCGGTGGTAAGTCGAATACTGGTGAAGGTGGTGAAGATGAAAATCGCTATCGCAATGAATTGCGTGGCATTCCTGTCAAAAAAGGCGATACGCTTGCTTCCATCATAGGTAAGGATCGCGTAGAAGTTGATTTACCTTTGCAAGATGGTGATTCACTACGTTCGAAAATCAAACAAGTGGCTTCAGGTCGTTTTGGTGTAACTACTGAATACCTCACATCAGCTGAGCAAATTCAAATCAAGATGGCGCAAGGTGCAAAGCCAGGCGAAGGTGGTCAGCTTCCAGGCCATAAGGTTTCTGAGTACATCGCTAAATTACGTTTCTCCGTACAAGGTGTGGGATTGATTTCTCCACCACCGCATCATGATATTTATTCGATTGAAGATTTAGCGCAATTGATTCACGATTTAAAGAACGCAAATCCAACTGCATCGATTTCAGTCAAGCTGGTATCGGAAGTGGGTGTAGGTACAGTTGCAGCGGGTGTAGCGAAAGCGAAAGCGGATCACGTTGTGATCGCCGGTCATGATGGTGGAACAGGTGCATCCCCACTCTCATCAGTCAAGCATGCAGGCTCACCTTGGGAATTAGGTTTGGCAGAGACACAGCAAACTTTAGTGTTAAATCGTTTGCGTAGTCGTATTCGTGTGCAAACAGATGGCCAGATTAAAACGGGTCGTGATGTAGTCATCGCTGCTTTGTTAGGTGCAGATGAATTAGGTTTTTCTACCGCACCACTGGTAGTAGAAGGCTGCATCATGATGCGTAAGTGTCATTTGAATACTTGCCCAGTTGGTGTCGCTACACAAGATCCAGTATTGCGTGCGAAATTCCAAGGTAAGCCAGAGCATGTGGTGAACTATTTCTTCTTTGTGGCAGAAGAAGCACGTCAAATCATGGCGCAGTTAGGCATTAAAACATTCAATGAATTGATAGGTCGTACCGATTTACTCGATAAATCAAAAGCTATCACGCATTGGAAAGCACAAGGACTGGACTTTAGTAAGATTTTCTATCAACCGAATGTACCTGCGTCTGAACCACGCTATCAGGTAGAGACGCAAGATCATGGTTTAGAAAAAGCGCTAGATCATAAATTAATCGCGCAAGCAAAATCTGCCATTGATAGAGGTGAAAAAGTCTCTTTCATTTCACCAGTTAAGAATTTAAATCGCACAGTAGGCGCGATGTTGTCGGGTGAGGTGGCGAAAAAATATGGTCATGAAGGTTTGCCAGATGACACCATACATATTCAGTTGCAAGGTACAGCAGGACAATCATGCGGTGCATTTTTAGCGCATGGTGTGACGCTAGACCTAGTTGGTGAAGGCAATGACTATGTAGGCAAAGGATTGTCAGGCGGACGTATTATCGTGCGTCCTAATACTGAGTTCCGTGGTCGCGCATTTGAAAATATCATCATTGGTAATACCGTGTTGTATGGCGCGATTGCAGGTGAGGCTTTCTTCAACGGTGTAGCGGGCGAACGTTTTGCTGTGCGTAATTCAGGCGCGATCACCGTGGTTGAAGGTACTGGCGATCATGGTTGTGAATACATGACTGGTGGTACGGTGGTTGTGCTGGGTGCGACGGGTCGTAATTTTGCAGCAGGTATGTCAGGTGGTATCGCTTACATCTATGATGAAGATGGTAGCTTTGCACATAAATGTAATCTCTCTATGGTTACATTAGAAAGCGTGTTGAGTGTGGCGGATCAAGAAAGCAAACTTGATAAATCTATTTGGCATAGTTTGAAACGCAATGGCGACGTTGAAGCAGATGAAGCGATTGTCAAAGGTTTGATAGAGCGTCATTTCAAACACACTGGCAGTACACGTGCACGTAATCTCTTAGATGACTGGATCAATGCACGTAGCAAATTCGTCAAAGTATTCCCATCTGAGTACAAACGTGCTCTAGGTGAAATGCATGCAGCGAAAACTGTTAAAGCAAAAGAAAAAGCACTGGCTTAATGATGTCATAGTTGATCGGTGATGCGTTGTGTCACCGATAATTTTCTACACAAAATATTGTGAGTAAAAAATGGGAAAAGTAACTGGTTTTATGGAATTTAAACGCTTGCAAGAAGCAAGCGAAGCGCCTCAGGTGCGTAAAAAACACTACAAAGAATTTCAACTGCATTTGTCTGATGCAGATGCAAAGACGCAGGGTGCGCGTTGTATGGATTGCGGCATTCCTTTTTGTAATACGGGCTGTCCAGTCAACAACATCATCCCTGATTGGAATGATCTTGTTTATAACGACAATTATGAAGAAGCGTTAGAGACGCTGCATTCAACGAATAATTTTCCAGAGTTCACAGGTAGGATTTGTCCTGCGCCATGTGAAACAGCATGTACCTTGGGCATTAATGATGATCCAGTCGGTATTAAATCAATCGAGCACTTCATCATCGATAAAGGTTGGGAAAATGGTTGGGTAAAACCACTACCTGCAGCAGCAAAGACAGGTAAGAAAGTAGCGGTGGTGGGTTCTGGCCCTGCCGGTATGGCAGCAGCGCAGCAGTTGGCGCGTGTTGGTCATGCAGTAACCGTGTTTGAAAAAAATGATCGTGTCGGCGGCTTACTGCGTTATGGCATTCCTGACTTCAAAATGGAAAAAACACATATCGATAGACGCGTCGAGCAAATGCAAGCAGAAGGTGTGACTTTCCGTACCGGTGTATTAGTTGGTAAGGATTTTCCTGCAGAGATTTTGAATCTAGCTAAAGAAACGATTTCACCTGAGCAGTTAAATAAAGAGTTTGATGCAGTTGTGATTGCAGGTGGTGCTGAAGTGCCGCGTGACTTGCCCGTTCCAGGTCGTGAATTACAAGGCGTGCACTATGCAATGGAATTTCTACCTATGCAAAATAAAGTCAATGCGGGTGATAAAGTAAAAGATCAAATCATGGCCACTGCTAAGCATGTGGTGGTGATTGGTGGTGGTGATACAGGTTCGGATTGTGTTGGTACTTCGAATCGACACGGTGCGACATCAGTGACGCAATTTGAACTTTTACCTCAGCCACCCGAGGTTGAAAATAAACCTATGGTCTGGCCTTATTGGCCGACTAAGATGCGCACTTCTTCTTCACACGAAGAAGGTTGTGAACGTGATTGGGCAGTAGCGACGAAACGTTTAGAAGGTAAGAACGGAAAAGTTGAAAAACTGATTGCTGCGCGTTTAGAGTGGAAAGACGGCAAGATGTCAGAAGTGCCTAATTCCGAGTTTGAGATGAAAGCAGATTTAGTTTTATTAGCAATGGGATTTGTCTCACCCGTGGCAACAATATTAGATGCGTTTGGTGTTGAAAAAGACGCACGTGGTAATGCACGTGCTAGCACAGATGGCGAAGGCTGTTATCACACCTCAAAAGCGAAAGTGTTTGCTGCTGGTGATGTACGTCGTGGACAGTCTTTAGTTGTATGGGCTATTCGTGAAGGACGTCAATGCGCGCGCGCAGTCGATGAATTTTTAATGGGTTCATCTGTATTGCCGCGTTAATTCAAGGATTAACAAGGATTTCATGCCTTGTTTGTTTTTAATTGATGAAATAGCCAGCATGCGCTGGCTATTTTCACAATTACAAGTTCTCACTTTCAATAATGTAATTGCGGTCAGAAAAAAGGGCTGCATGCATTACAATCTCAATAATCATTGTTGATTTGGCTATCTAGTGTCTCCTCTTGTAGAAATTCGCGGCTTGCAATTTGCCTATGGCGACAGACCCTTGTTGTCAGGCTTAGACATGGTTTTCCCGCGCGGACAAATCATTGCAGTAATGGGTGGCTCTGGTTCAGGTAAGACCACGGTGTTGCGTTTAATCGGTGGTCAGTTGCGCGCGCAATCAGGCAATGTGATTGTGGATGGTAAAGAAGTCGCTGCCTTGTCTCTGAGTGATTTATACGCAATGCGTCGCAAAATGGGTATGTTGTTTCAGCATGGCGCTTTATTCACAGATTTAACTGTGTTTGAGAATGTTGCTTTCCCTTTGCGCGAACATACCAATTTATCTGAGTCCATGCTGCATGATTTAGTGCTGTTGAAATTACATGCAGTGGGTTTATCGAATGCGGCACATCTCAAGCCGGCAGAAATTTCTGGTGGTATGGCGCGACGAGTTGCACTAGCTCGTGCAATTGCATTAGATCCGCAATTGATTATGTATGACGAACCTTTTGCAGGACTTGATCCCATTTCTATGGGGGTGACCGCGAATTTAATTCGTAAACTTAATGATGCATTAGGTTCTACATCAATTCTTGTTTCACATGATGTGCATGAATCATTTTTGATTGCAGATTATGTTTATTTTCTTTCGCAAGGTCGTATCGTAGCGCATGGCACGCCAGATCAAATGCGGGAATCGAGTGATCCTTACGTCACTCAATTTGTGAATGCACAAGCTGATGGTCCTGTGCCGTTTCATTATCCTGGCCGCTCTCTTGCAGAACAGCTAGGATTGTCGGAGCATGCAAAATGATGCAGACACTGACAAACGCATTGGCGAAGTTGGGTGCGTTGGTGAGAATCATGCTCATAAATTTAGGAGCTGCTACCCGTACCTTTGTGACTTTGTTAGCAGGATCGGGAGCTTTATTACGTCGTCCGCGTTTAGTAACGGATCAAATTCATTTTATTGGTAATTACTCCTTAGTGATTATTGCGGTATCTGGATTATTTGTCGGCTTTGTACTTGGATTACAAGGCTATTACACACTGAATAAATATGGTTCTGAACAAGCTTTAGGTTTATTGGTTGCGTTATCACTCACCCGTGAATTAGGGCCTGTAGTAACGGCATTATTGTTTGCTGGCCGTGCTGGTACATCATTAACTGCCGAGATAGGTTTGATGAAAGCAGGAGAGCAATTAGCTGCAATGGAAATGATGGCAGTTGATCCTTTGCATAGAATTTTAGCGCCACGTTTTTGGGCAGGTGTGATTGCGATGCCTGTATTGGCAGCGATTTTTAGCGCTGTCGGTATATTCGGTGGTTATATTGTAGGCGTAGGATTAATTGGTGTGGATGAAGGCGCCTTCTGGTCGCAAATGCAAGGCGGTGTTGATGTATGGAGTGATGTAGCCAATGGTGTGTTGAAGAGCTGTGTGTTTGGTGTGGCAGTCACTTTCATCGCGTTATACCAAGGCTATTGTGCAGCGCCGACTCCTGAAGGTGTGGCGCGTGCGACTACCCGTACTGTGGTGATAGGATCTTTAGTTGTTTTATGGTGTGATTTTTTACTCACGGCACTGATGTTTTCATAGTGCACAGAGTGTGTTTTACCGAGGAATAAAGTATGCAACGCAAATCTCTCGATGTCTGGGTTGGCTTATTCGTGGTGCTAGGTGCTCTGGCGCTGATGTTTCTTGCTTTAAGAGCGGGGAACATGAGTTCTATGAACTTCGGATCTAGCTATACCGTAACGGCGAGTTTCGATAATATCGGCGGACTTAAACCACGTGCGCCTATTAAAAGTGCGGGCGTGGTAGTGGGTCGGGTTGAGAGCATAGGCTTTAATGATAAAAAATTTCAAGCGCAGGTTGTTATGCGTTTGCAGTCTGAATATCAATTTCCTAAAGACTCTTCCGCTAAAATTTTAACTTCAGGTCTTTTAGGCGAACAATACATAGGGCTAGAACCTGGTGGGGATGTGAAGAATTTTGCACAAGGCGATCGTATTAAGAATACGCAGTCAGCGATTGTTCTTGAAAATCTGATTAGCCAATTTTTATTTAGTAAAGCAGCAGAAACAAATAGTAAGGAAGAAAAATAATGACGAAAATAAAAAAACTTAGTCGCAGCTTAAGCATGATCTTAATCGCGACCTGCTTTACAGGTTGTGCAGTTGTCATGCCGCCGAATGCAGGTCAAGATCCCCGTGATCCTTATGAGCGTTACAACCGCTCTATGTTTAGCTTTAATCAAGAGTTAGACAAAAAAGTACTCAAGCCAGTTGCCAACGCTTATGCGGATTACACGCCTGATTTTTTACAGACGGTGATTGGTAATTTTTTCTCTAATATCGGTGATGTATGGACCGCAGCAAATAACTTCTTACAGGGTAAACCGCGTGATGGCACCACCGATGCAATGCGAGTTGTATTTAACTCGACCATAGGTCTAGCAGGTCTACTAGATATTGCCACCCCAGCAGGTTTGCCTAAGCACGAAGAAGATTTTGGTCAGACATTAGGCGTCTGGGGTGTGAAATCGGGCCCCTATGTGGTCTTACCATTATTTGGATCGAGCACGATGCGTGATGCATCTGCCAAGCCAGTCGACTGGGCCGGCGATCCATTAAGTTACGTGAATAACATACGCGCGCGTAATTCAGGAAGAGCAATACGCATTATTGATGATCGTCCCGCTTTATTGGGTGCATCCAAGCTCATGGAAGGCGCTGCTCTCGATCCTTATGAATTCATGCGTGATGCTTATTTGCAGCGTCGTGCTAGCCGCATTAATGATCAGCAGTAAAGCTATCGTTTGATTTGACTAGGTGTGGCGTGGACTCGGTATCTGCAGAGTTAGTGGGTAAGACGCTAGTGTTTGATATGATGCGTCTGAATATGCTAATTTCGTTTCTAGAATGTATAGCGAAACGATTAACCAAAACCGACACATCGCCAGATCATGACAATCAGTAGACGTTTTTTCATTCTTGCGTTCAGCCTAAGTATGTCAGCTGCGCATGCAAATCAGCCGCAAATGGAAGCGCCTGATGTTTTGATTAAGCGCATTAGCCAAGAAATTTTGGATCTCGCTAAAACCGATAAAAGAGTGCAGTCTGGAGATCAGGATCGCATCATGGAAGTGGTGCAAACGCGCATTATTCCGTATGTGAATTTTCAGCGTATGACGGCTATGGCTGCCGGACGCTTCTGGCGTGAAGCCACCCCAGATCAACAAGCTGCGTTGACCAAAGAATTCAGAACCTTGCTTATTTACACCTATTCAGGTGCAATTTCCCAAGTCCGTAATCAAAAATTAGAATTTAAGCCCATGCGGGCAGCACCGGATGATGATGAAGTTGAAGTCAGAACTATGGTGCTGCAAGCACGCGGTGAACCGATACAGCTCAATTATCGACTTGAAAAGACTGCTGCTGGTTGGAAGATCTTTGATGTCAATATTCTAGGTGCCTGGCTAGTTGAGACCTACAAAGGTAGTTTTTCGACTGAGATAGGCAAAGGCGGCATTGATGGTTTAATTAAAGTGCTGGCCGAACGTAATAAGCGTTTAGCTGCTGTACCGGTCAAGCCTCTCAAAAACTAAACGCATTCCACAAAGCTTAAGATCAACATGGCATTCGCCCCTCACTCCCTCACGATGTCTGATGCAAATTCTGCACTAGCACAGGGTTGTGCTGCCATTCTTGCTGGGGAATCTCAGATTGACCTGAGTCAGTTAACAGGTGCTGATTCAAGCGCTGTTGCGGCTTTACTAGCTTGGCAGCGCTTAGCTAAGGGTGCAGGAAAAACCATTGCCTTTCTTGGCGCATCGGCTTCCCTGAAAAGTCTGGCTAAGCTATATGGCGTGGATGACTTACTGTTTGCCTGAGTTCTCCTTCCTTTCCCTTTCATCTTCCTGCTTGTGACGCTGCTGAATCAGCGAAATCACCTATAATCAACGACTTTGGCGCCTTTACAACATAGGCGCTCATCCTCTTTCACTTCACATGTCTGCCATACAAATACGCAATGTTAAAAAGCGCTTTGGTTCCTTACAGGCGCTAGGCGATGTGTCGCTTGACATTCAGCAGGGCGAATTCTTTGGATTACTCGGCCCCAATGGCGCGGGCAAGACCACACTCATTTCCATTATTGCGGGTTTATCGCGCGCTGATTCTGGAAGTATCAGTATTCAAGGCCATGATGTCGTCACTGACTATCGTCAGGCGCGCAGACTGCTCGGTGTCGTTCCGCAAGAACTCGTCTTTGATCCTTTCTTCACCGTACGTGAGACCTTGCGTATGCAGTCGGGTTATTTTGGTTTGCATAACAACGATGCATGGATTGATGAAGTCATGCATAACTTGGATCTCACCGGTAAAGCTGACAGTAATATGCGTTCCCTATCGGGTGGTATGAAGCGTCGTGTTTTAGTGGCGCAAGCACTGGTGCATAAGCCACCAGTCATCATGTTGGATGAGCCTACTGCCGGTGTCGATGTGGAATTGCGTCAGACCTTATGGAAATTTATTGCGCGATTAAATCGCGAAGGACATACGGTGGTATTGACCACGCATTATCTGGAAGAAGCGCAAGCATTATGTAATCGGATTGCTATGCTTAAGTTAGGACAAGTAGTGGCACTCGATTCAACTGCTGCGTTGATTAAACGTATTTCAGGTTCGCAGTTAGTAGTCAAACTGGCTGAAGGAACTTTGCCAGCAAGTTTGCATGCTTTGTTGTCGCATCCAGATGAAGTGAATGTAGATAAAAAATATACATTACGCGTAACGGATCCTGCAGAAGTGGAATCCATTCTTGCTCGTCTACGTGAAGCAAATTTAACGATAGAAGATATGCAATTGCATCAGGCCGATTTGGAAGATGTATTCATTCAAATCATGGATGGTGGAAAATGACCGGATTCAATACTTTATTTTACAAAGAGATCTTGCGCTTTTGGAAGGTAGCGACGCAAACACTCACGGCACCTATCGTCACAGCCATGTTGTATTTATTGATCTTTGGTCATGTACTTGAAGAGCATGTACAAGTTTTTCCTGGTGTGTCTTACACAGGTTTTTTAGTGCCGGGTTTAGTCATGATGAGTGTATTGCAAAATTCTTTCGCTAACTCTTCGTCTTCATTAATTCAATCTAAAATTACAGGTAATTTAGTCTTTATCTTGCTCACACCTTTGTCGCACTGGGAAATGTTTGGTGCCTATGTGCTTGCAGCGATGGTGCGTGGTTTGGCTGTAGGCGCAGGTGTTTTTCTTATTACCGTTTGGTTTGCTAAACTTTCTTTCGTAGCGCCGATTTGGATATTGCTGTTTGCTATATTAGGCTCAGCCATACTTGCAACTATGGGTTTGTTAGCTGGAATCTGGGCTGAGAAATTTGATCAGCTGGCAGCATTTCAAAATTTTCTGATCGTGCCGGCGACTTTTCTGGCAGGTGTTTTTTATTCGGTACATACCTTACCGCCATTTTGGCAAGCTATCTCTCATGTAAATCCATTCTTTTATATGATTGATGGTTTTCGTTATGGATTCTTTGGACATTCCGATGTGCCACCCTATACAAGCTTTGCGTTCGTGAGTTTATTTTTTCTCATCGTTGCGACGATAGCAGTTAGTTTATTGAAGTCAGGTTATAAATTACGTCATTAAAAAGTCATCAACTAAGTCATATAACTAAAATTTTTTGATAAAGATTTCATCATGTTTCCAACTCCTGAACTGATTCATCAATACATAGCCGATAAACTTGAATGTACCCATCTTGAAGTAGAAGGAGATGGTCAACATTTCAGTGCTTTGATTGTCTCAAGTGCATTTGCAGGTAAGCGTTTAATTCAACGTCATCAATTGGTGTATGCGGCTTTAGGCGATCGTATGCGTGAAGAGATTCATGCACTCTCCATGAAAACATTGACGCCTGAAGAATATCAAAGCTAATGGATAAGTTGCTGATTAATGGTGGTAAACACCTAACTGGTGAAGTCACGATAGCAGGCGCAAAGAATGCAGCCTTACCTATCTTATGTGCTGGTTTGTTAACAGCCGACACACTCCAACTTTCTAATGTGCCGCGTTTACAAGATGTGGCAACAATGGAAAAGCTATTGCGGCAAATGGGTTTATCCATAGAGAAAAATGGTGAAGTACTCGCCTTGAATGGAAGCGATATCAATAAACCTGAAGCGCCGTATGAGATGGTGAAAACCATGCGTGCTTCGATTTTAGTATTAGGCCCTTTATTGGCGCGCTTTGGTGAAGCAAAAGTATCTTTGCCTGGTGGCTGTGCAATTGGTTCACGTCCGGTCGATCAACACATCAAAGGCTTACAAGCCATGGGTGCGGAAATCAAAATCGAAGGCGGTTACATTTATGCGCGCGCAAAAAAACTCAAAGGTACGCGCATTGTGACTGACATGATTACCGTCACCGGTACGGAAAATCTCTTGATGGCAGCCGTGCTAGCAGAAGGT
Source organism: Oxalobacteraceae bacterium (assembly GCA_027486615.1). Classification (GTDB taxonomy): domain Bacteria; phylum Pseudomonadota; class Gammaproteobacteria; order Burkholderiales; family Burkholderiaceae_D; genus Pernthalerella. The sequence continues at coordinate 13,437 of JAIXOW010000168.1, forward strand.
GATACTGAGTTGGAGAACGCAGCGCGTGAACCTGAGGTAGGTGATCTTGCGCAATTATTAGTTGCAATGGGTGCGCAGATTGAAGGCATAGGTACAGATAGATTATTCATTCATGGTGTGCCAGCTCTACATGGCGCATCGCATACCGTGATTGCGGATAGGATAGAGACCGGTACATTTCTATGCGCAGTTGCAGCTGCAGGTGGTGATGTTGTATTGCGTGGAGTGCGTCACGACATACTCGATGTGGTCATCGATAAATTACGTGAAGCAGGCGCAGTGGTGAATGTGAATGAAGATAGTATGCGTGTGCAAATGTCAGCGCGAGCTAAGCCAGTGAGTTTTCGCACAACAGAATACCCGGGCTTTCCGACTGATATGCAAGCGCAATTTATGGCATTGAATTGTCTGGCGGATGGTAATAGCCATGTAACAGAAACCATTTTTGAAAATCGCTACATGCATGTGCAAGAACTAAATCGTCTTGGTGCTGCCATTGAAATTGATGGTCACACTGCGATGATTCAAGGTGTGCCGACTTTGATTGGCGCGCCAGTGATGGCAACTGACTTACGTGCTTCTGCTTCACTCGTGATTGCAGGTTTGGCTGCGCAAGGTGAAACACTCATAGATCGTATTTATCATCTCGATCGCGGTTACGATCGCATGGAAGTAAAACTGTCTGAGCTTGGTGCTGATATAAAAAGAATTAAGTAATGGATAAAAAACTTACGCTCGCTTTATCGAAAGGCCGCATCTTTGAAGAGACCATGCCCTTGTTGCAAGCGGCGGGTTTAATCGTGGCTGAAGATCCAGAGAAATCACGCAAATTAATTTTGCCGACCAATGATCCTGATGTGCAGGTCATCATCGTGCGTGCTTCTGATGTGCCGACTTATGTGCAATATGGCGCTGCAGATTTTGGTGTGGCGGGCAAAGATGTATTACTCGAGCACGGTGGTGAAGGACTGTATCAACCTATCGATTTAGATATTGCTAAATGTCGTATGTCGGTTGCGGTACATGCAGATTTTGATTATGACTATGCAGTGCGTCAGGGTGCGCGTTTGCGTGTTGCGACTAAATATCTACAAGTGGCAAGACAACACTTTGCAGCTAAAGGCGTGCATGTGGATTTAATTAAACTCTATGGTTCTATGGAGTTGGGTCCATTAGTAGGCTTGTCTGATGCGATTGTAGATTTAGTGAGCACTGGTAGCACACTGCGTGCAAACAACTTAGTCGAAGTCGAACACATCATGGATATTTCTTCGCGCTTGGTAGTCAATCGTGCTGCTTTAAAACTTAAGCGTGAAAAGCTACAACCTATTTTAGAAGCCTTTAGTAAAGCTTCTAAAAAGACTGCTGCTTAAACAGCGTAATTCAAGTCTTCATTACTTATGTCACTACATATACGCAAACTCGATTCCACTCAGTCTGATTTTCAGCAAGCACTGTTGATTGTGCTCGCCTTTGAAGCCAGTGAGGATGAAGCGATAGATCGTACTGCAGCAACTATTTTGGCGGATGTAAAACAACGCAAAGATGCTGCGGTACTTGATTACACGAAAAAATTCGATCGTCTTACAGTCAGCAGCATGGCTGAATTAGAGGTATCGCAAGATGAACTACAACAAGCATTACATGGGTTAAATGCTGAACGTCGTGCTGCGCTAGAAGTGGCTGCTGATCGTGTGCGTATGTATCACGAGCGACAAAAACAAGAATGTGGTTCTGATGGCTTTACTTTTACTGAAGCGGACGGCACGGTATTGGGGCAGAAAGTCACGCCACTCGATAAAGTAGGCATCTATGTGCCAGGTGGTAAAGCGGCCTATCCCTCTTCTGTGTTGATGAATGCCATACCTGCAAAAGTTGCAGGTGTGGGGCAAATCATCATGGTGGTGCCTACACCGGATGGCGTGAAAAATCCTTTGGTGTTAGCAGCAGTAGCAATTGCCGGTGTAGATAAAGTATTTACTATCGGCGGTGCACAAGCAGTTGGTGCGCTTGCACACGGCACTGAAAGCATTCCACAGGTTGATAAGATTGTTGGGCCTGGTAATGCTTATGTTGCAGCAGCTAAGCGCAGAGTATTTGGTACGGTAGGTATCGATATGATTGCCGGGCCATCTGAAATCTTAGTGATTGCAGATGGCACTACTGATCCTGATTGGCTTGCTATGGATTTATTTTCACAAGCCGAACATGATGAATTAGCACAATCGATTTTGCTGTGTCCTGATGCTGCTTATATAGAGCGTGTGCTGCAAAGTATGAATACGCTATTAGAAACAATGCCACGTAAAGATGTCATACGTACTTCGCTGACCAACCGTGGAGCGCTCATAAAAGTGCGTGACATGGAAGAGGCTTGTGAAATTGCGAACATCATCGCAGCAGAGCATTTAGAAATTTCTGCGCAAGACCCAGTGCAATGGGCAAACAAGATACGTCATGCAGGTGCCATGTTCTTAGGACGTTATTCTTCAGAATCCTTGGGTGATTATTGCGCGGGTCCAAATCATGTATTGCCCACTTCACGCACTGCGCGTTTTTCTTCGCCTTTGGGTGTATATGATTTTCAAAAACGCTCTTCTATTATTCATGTCAGTGAAGTTGGAGCTCATACCTTAGGTAAGGTAGCAGCTGAACTTGCCTATGGCGAGGGATTGCAAGCCCATGCTCGCTCTGCAGAATATAGACTCAAAAAATAATTTAATTCACATGGCGTTTACGCCTTGCCTACCAACTCTGATGCCATGTCTCTGATTGAAAATATTATTCGTAGTGATGTGCGTGCACTTGCTGCTTATCACGTGCAAGATGCAGCGGGCTACGTCAAATTAGATGCAATGGAAAACCCTTACACCCTACCGCCGCATTTACAGCAGGCATTGGGTGAGCGTTTGGGAAAAGCAGCACTGAATCGTTATCCCGTTCCAACTTATGCCGCTTTAAAACAAGCGATCTGTAGCAAACTCGGTGTACCGACTGGGTATGACATTGTGCTCGGCAATGGGTCGGATGAATTAATTTCTATGGTGTCGGTGGCCTGCGCCAAGCCAGGTGCGAAAGTACTCGCGCCAGTGCCGGGTTTTGTGATGTATGCCATGTCTGCACAGCTAGCGGGTTGTGAGTTTGTAGGTGTGCCATTCAAAGAAGATTTTTCGCTTGATCTGCCCGCCATGTTGAAAGCAATTCAACACCACAAACCCGCCATTACTTATTTGGCTTATCCAAATAATCCTACTGGTACCTTGTTTGAGGTTGCAGCCATAGAAGCGATTTTGCATGCAGTCGGCGACCAAGGCGTGGTGATTGTGGATGAGGCTTACCAGCCTTTTGCGGAAACCAGTTTCATGCCGCGTTTGCCAGAGTTTCCAAATTTAATCGTCATGCGTACGGTTTCCAAATTGGGATTAGCTGGCATACGTTTAGGTTACATGGCTGCAGCAGATGATTTGCTGGCGGAATTCGATAAGGTGCGTCCGCCTTATAACGTGAATGTTTTAACCCAGACCACAGCGGAATTTTTACTCGAGCATGTCGATGTTTTGGATCAGCAAGCAGTAAAAATTAGGCAAGAGCGAGAGCGCATGTCAGCTCTTTTAAAGTCGTGGTCGGGTGTGCAAGTGATTCCTTCACATGCAAATTTTCTGCTGATACGCATTACTGCTCCAGACCTGTCTGGAAGCGCAGTTTTTGAAAGACTGCTCGCGCAAAAGGTTTTGATCAAAAATGTCGGTAAAATGCATACATTACTGGCGAATTGCTTACGGATTACTGTGAGCACGCCGGCCGAAAATGCTTTATTTGAAGCCGCATTAAAAATTAGCCTACAGCCCTGAATTGAACCTAGATATGTCCACACCTCGTAAAGCAGAAGTCGTTCGTAATACCGGTGAAACGCAAATTCGCGTTGCCATCAATATGGATGGCACTGGCCAGCAAAAGCTCGCAACCGGCGTACCGTTTTTAGATCATATGTTGGATCAAATTGCTCGCCATGGATTGATCGATCTTGATATCGAAGCCAAAGGCGATTTACATATTGATGCGCATCACACGGTTGAAGATGTAGGCATCACTCTAGGACAAGCATTTGCAAAAGCGATAGGCGATAAAAAAGGCATACGTCGTTATGGCCATGCTTATGTCCCATTGGATGAAGCTTTGTCACGTGTGGTGGTGGATTTTTCTGGTCGTCCAGGTCTGGAATTTCATGTGCCGTTTAAACGCTCCATGATTGGCTCTTTTGATGTCGATCTCACACATGAGTTTTTTCAGGGCTTTGTAAATCACGCCTTAGTCACATTACACATTGATAATTTGCGCGGTGAAAATGCGCATCATCAATGTGAAACCGTATTTAAAGCGTTTGGTCGTGCGCTCCGTATGGCAGCAGAAATTGATGCTCGAGCAGGGGGTAGTATTCCTTCAACCAAAGGTAGTCTCTGATTCACAACCTGTTACGCTGCAAGCCTGTGCGGGATCGCTTTGCATTCTTATGAATAAAATTGTGGTGGTTGATTACGGCATGGGGAATTTGCGCTCAGTAGCGCAAGCGCTCAAGCATGTAGCACCAGAAGCTGAAGTGTCTATTTCTGGTGATCCAGAAGCGATTCGAGCCGCAGATAGAATCGTCTTGCCAGGGCAAGGCGCCATGCCTGATTGCATGCGATCATTAAAGGCATCCGGCGTTTTGGAAGCAGTCAATGAGGCGGTAAAACACAAACCTTTGTTTGGAGTTTGTGTCGGCGAACAAATGCTGTTTGATCGCAGCGATGAAGGCGATGCACTTTGTCTAGGCCTCATGCCTGGTAAGGTAGTGCGGTTTTCGTTAGAGGGGCAATTGCAGGCAGATGGTTCGCGGTTTAAAGTGCCGCAAATGGGATGGAATCGGGTGGCGCACCGCACTAAGCATGCAATGTGGAAAGACGTCCCAGATGAAAGTTTTTTTTATTTCGTGCATAGTTATTATGCAGTGCCTGAAAACACAGCCCATGTATTAGCTGAAACAGATTATGGTGGGTTATTTTGCTGTGCTGCAGGGAGAGATAATATCTTTGCGACGCAATTTCATCCTGAGAAAAGCGCAACTGCTGGTTTGCAGCTGTATAAAAATTTTGTACATTGGAATCCTTAAGTAAGACCTGCTGTTTGAACATGAGTTTGCATACTAAAACCACTATTTATTTTTAACCTTTTATTCTCTTGTAGCCATGCTGCTTATACCTGCTATCGACCTTAAAGACGGCCACTGCGTTCGTTTGAAGCAGGGCGATATGGATCAAGTTACTGTATTTTCTGAAAACCCTGCTGAGATGGCCAGACATTGGCTAGAGCGAGGTGCGCGTCGTCTACATTTAGTAGATTTGAATGGCGCATTCGCTGGAAAACCAAAAAATGAATCAGCGGTGAAAGCTATCTTAGCCACAGTGCGAGATTTTGCGCTTGAATATGATATTGAAGAGATTCCCGTGCAACTCGGCGGTGGTATTCGTGATCTAGACACCATAGAGCGTTATTTGGATGGTGGTCTGTCTTACATCATCATAGGAACAGCAGCAGTCAAAAGCCCAGGCTTTTTGCATGATGCATGTAGCGCTTTCCCTGGACAAGTTATTGTTGGACTCGATGCCAAGGATGGCAAAGTCGCTACCGATGGTTGGAGTAAGTTGTCAGGCCATGAAGTCATCGATCTTGCGAAAAAATTTGAAGACTATGGTTGTGAAGCGATTGTGTATACCGACATAGGTCGCGACGGCATGATGAAGGGCGTGAACATAGAAGCGACTGTGAAACTTGCGCAGAGTATGACCATACCTGTCATTGCTTCTGGCGGTGTGCATACGATTAAAGATGTAGAAGCCTTATGTGCTGTACAAGATGAAGGCATAGAAGGCGTGATTTGTGGTCGCTCGATATATGAAGGCACGTTGGACTTAGAATCAGCACAAGCTCGTGCCGATGAATTGTCTGGCGACCTTGATGACGAAGAATGAGATGACACTAGCCAAGCGCATCATCCCTTGTCTGGATGTGACTGCCGGACGAGTGGTTAAAGGAATTAATTTCGTAGAGTTGCGCGATGCAGGTGATCCAGTAGAAATAGCTAGACGCTATGACGAGCAAGGCGCTGATGAACTCACTTTTCTCGATATCACAGCCTCTTCAGATGATAGAGATTTAATTTTACACATCATAGAAGATGTTGCTTCGCAGGTCTTTATTCCGCTTACTGTAGGTGGCGGTGTGCGTGAAGTAGATGATGTGCGTCGTTTACTCAATGCTGGTGCAGACAAAGTCAGCATTAATACTTCTGCAGTGACCAATCCTCAGCTAGTTGCCGATGCAGCCAATAAATATGGTTCGCAATGTATTGTGGTGGCGATTGATGCTAAGCGTGGCGAGTCTGGTAACTGGGAAGTGTTTACCCATGGTGGTCGACGCGCAACGGGATTAGATGCGATCGAATGGGCGAAGAAAATGCAAGCCTTAGGTGCTGGTGAAATCTTATTAACCAGCATGGATAGAGATGGCACTAAAGTTGGTTTTGATTTGCCTCTGACGCGTGCCGTCTCTGATGCTGTTTCAATTCCGGTGATTGCTTCAGGTGGTGTGGGTAATTTACAAGATTTAGCAGATGGCATAGTACAAGGTCATGCTGATGCGGTGCTCGCAGCAAGTATTTTTCATTATGGTCAGCATAGTGTGCAAGAAGCGAAACGCTTTATGGCGCAGCAAAATATTCCTGTGAGACTTACATGATCACCAAAGCCAAATGGCTCTCACGCATTAACTGGAATGAACAAGAACTCATACCTGTGATTGCACAAGAAGTTGGCACCAATGATGTTTTGATGGTGGCTTGGATGAATCGTGAAGCGCTTGCTCGTACAGTTGAACTTGGACAGGCAGTGTATTGGAGTCGTTCACGAAAAAAACTCTGGCATAAAGGCGAGGAGTCAGGACATTTTCAGCGCGTGCATGAAATCCGTTTAGATTGTGATGAAGATGTGCTCTTACTCAAAGTAGAGCAGCTAGGTGATTTGGCCTGTCACACTGGGCGACATTCTTGTTTTTTTCAAAAACTCGATACTACGAGTGAACAACCTGAGTGGAGTGAAGTCGATCCGGTATTAAAAAATCCTGACGATATCTATAAATAAAACGATGAGCGATATCTTAAAAAAACTAGCTGATGTTATTGAAACACGTAAACCCCAGAATGGAGGCGATGCAGAGAAATCCTATGTCGCCAGATTATTTGTAAAAGGGGATGACGCCATTCTAAAAAAAATCGGTGAAGAAGCGACCGAAACTGTGATGGCTGCGAAAGATGTTCGTGCCGGCGCCAGTGCTGACAAACTGATTTATGAATGCGCTGACCTTTGGTTTCACTCCCTGATTATGTTGGCGCAGTTTGGTTTGACGCCTGAGCAAGTGCTCAATGAACTCGCCAGACGTGAAGGCTTGTCTGGGATAGAAGAAATGGCAAATCGTAAACTGTCTGAACGTGAAGCCGCAGAAAAGCGTGGTTAATTTCGGCTTACGGACGGCCTCTATAAGATAAACATCAGACAAGAATCAAATAAAAAACTGGGAGAACAGATTTGGAAAATTGCATTTTCTGCAAAATAGCAGCCGGTCAAATACCCTCCAAAAAGGTGTATGAAGATAATGAGTTGCTCGCTTTTCATGACATCAACCCTGCAGCGCCAGTGCATTTCCTGATCATTCCCAAAGCGCATATTGCAACTTTGGCAGACTGCAATGCGAGTCATGAAGGTTTGTTAGGTAGAATGATGGCACTTGCTCCTAAGCTGGCCGAAGAATTAGGCTGTGGCGTTAAGGGTTTGGGAGCAGAGGCGACAGGTGGATTTAAGTCGCTCATTAATACTGGACCAGATGGTGGCCAAGAGGTGTACCATCTTCATCTGCATGTAATGGGTGGATCACGTCCATGGGCAGGTCAGAGATAAGTAAATAGCTTCACAGATTGAGACGATTTGAACCTACGGGTTCTGTAAGGAGAAAATAATGGGTTCATTTAGTATTTGGCACTGGGTTATTGTGCTGGTCATCGTGATGCTAGTGTTTGGCACCAAAAAATTGGGCAACATAGGCGGCGATTTAGGTAAAGCAGTAAAAGGTTTCAAAGATGGTGTGAAAGGTGCTGAAGATGGTCAAGCGCCAACATCAGCTCAAGTTGCTGATAAAAGCACTATCGACGTTCACGCTCAAGAAAAATCAAAAAGCTGAGTTGTTCGCATCAATAATGGCGTGTGCACCTCACACGCCGTCTTGCTGCGTCCCATCTGCTTTAATTTCCCATGATTGATTTAGGCCTCACCAAAATTGCACTCATCGGTGCGGTCGCTCTCATTGTGATCGGCCCCGAAAAACTGCCTGCGGTTGCTCGTATGGCAGGGACTTTGTTTGGTCGAGCGCAGCGTTACATCTCAAATGTTAAAGCAGAAGTCAATCGTGAAATGCAAATGGAAGAGCTCAATAAAATGCATTCCAATATAGTCAATGCAGCTAACAATTTGCATAAGACAGTAGCGGATGATATTGCAGAAGCAGAGCAAGACTTTACACAAGCGGTAGCCGAAGCTAATCAATCCTATTTAGGTGGTGATGGTTGGAAGCACGTACCGAGCGAACAGAATCTTGCAGAAAAAAGTAAACACTTTCGTAAGAAAAAACTTTCTCACACATCATCTCTTCCGATGTGGTTTAAACGTCAAAGTGGTCGTAAGTCGCGTGTCATATCAGGTGCGGCGCGCGTAGCACGTTATCGTCCTTCCAGTAAGACTATAAATTTTTTCAATTAAATGTCCGACGATACGACTAACAACATCAAAGAAAGTTTCATCTCACATCTGATTGAATTACGGACCAGATTGGTACGTGCATCGGTTGTGGTGTTATTGATTTTCATTATGTTGTTTGCGATATGGCCAGGTGCAGCAGCCATTTATGATTGGTTGGCTCAGCCTATGATGGCAGCCTTACCAGAAGGCTCAAAAATGATAGCTACCGGTGTGATCACACCGTTCATGGTGCCTATGAAGGTCACCATGATGGTAGCGTTTTTAGTTTCATTGCCTTGGGTCTTATACCAAACATGGGCTTTTGTTGCGCCCGCCCTGTATCTGCATGAAAAAAGACTGATTGCACCTCTCGTCATTTCTTCTTCCGTTTTATTTATCTTAGGCGTAGCCTTCAGTTATTTCTTTGTCTTTGGCACAGTCTTTAAATTCATTAATGACTTTGCGCCTAAATCGATTTCGGTTGCGCCAGACATAGAAAATTATTTAGATTTTGTCTTTACCATGTGCTTAGCTTTTGGAATCACTTTTGAAGTTCCGGTAGTGGTTGTGGTCTTAGTACGTATGGGTTTGGTGACGGTGGAAAAATTAAAAGAAATACGTTCTTATGTGATCGTCGGTGCATTTGTTGTTGCTGCAGTTGTGACGCCACCTGACATCATGAGCCAACTATTCTTGGCAATACCGCTGTGTCTTTTGTATGAAGTGGGATTATTAGTAGCGCCACTCTTTGTAAAAATGACGAAAGCGCCTGAAGAGAGCGTTTGATATTAGGAATGATCAAAAGGCACAGAGCGTAACCATTTCACGAGTGGCCAAGCAGCTTTAAAATTTTCAGTCAACAAAGCCGGCAATTCAGCTGGCTTTATTTTTTTGGTTTGTTTTTCTGCGCGCACGATATAGCTTTTGAGTTTGATTTCATCAATATGCTTATGGTCGATATCAAATCCTTTTGGTGGTCGAATCAATACATCGTCATATATCAAACCTTCATAAACGCTTAGTATCGATTTATGCTTAAGTAATTGTGCAAATCCTTTAGAGTCATCAACTATTTGTTGACGAATCGCACGTACACGCGAAGTAGGAGGACAATATTCTCCAGCACCAAAGCGTAATACACCATCGGCATTAATATGAAAGTAATAAGCTGGACCTCCGCCATCACTGGGCTTCTTTAACCCACTCGGAATCATCGCTGCAGAAAACCAAGTTTTGTAAGGTGCTTTATTGTGCCCAAAGCGTAAGTCGCGATTAATTCGAAACAAACACTTTTTAGGTTCGCATCCTGCAAGTGCAGGATCAAATTTCTTAATGCCTGAAATAATTTCAGTAACTAATTCCAGAAATTCGAGTCGCAAAATATCGTAACGCGGTTTGTTCATCACAAACCATGCACGATTATTGTTTTGTTCAAGTTCGTGTAAATATTGAGTGAGATCGAGTAGATGCATAGCTATCCTGATTTTTATTATTCTTCTTGCAGTCGTGCTTGTTTCATACGGGGGCGTTTACCTACCGTGACTTCAATCATTGATTCACGTGATTTACGTAAGATAGTGAGTTTAGTTTTTTCACCGGGTGTGAGTTGAGCTACAAGGTTTAACATGGAGGTAGTGTCGGTGACAGATTTCTCATCAACAGAAATTAAAATATCGCCGGGCTTAATGCCTGCTTTGTCCGCAGGACCACCTTTTAAAACTCCAGCGATAATCGTACCGGAAGTTTTTGCAAGACCAAAACTGTTAGCAAGCTCAGGAGTAATATCTTGTGGTTCCACGCCTATCCAACCTCTGACAACTTGACCATTCTTAATAATCGCTTCCATCACATTTTTAACAGTGGTGACAGGAATCGCAAAACCGATACCCATAGAGCCACCACTGCGTGAATAAATAGCTGTGTTAATGCCTAATAGATTGCCTGCGCTATCAACTAATGCGCCACCAGAATTGCCAGGATTAATTGCAGCATCAGTTTGAATAAAATTTTCAAAGGTGTTGATGCCTAAGTGATTACGACCAAGAGCGGACACTATACCCATCGTCACAGTTTGTCCTACACCAAAGGGATTGCCTATGGCTAATACGACATCTCCTACCTTCGTATTTTCTAAACGACCGAGGGTAATAGCAGGTAAATTTTTTAAACCAATTTTAATGACAGCGAGATCTGTTTCAGGATCAGTACCAATTAATTTTGCAGAGACTTTACGTCCATCTGCTAAGGCGACTTCAATTTCGTCGGCTGACTCGATGACATGATTATTGGTGAGAATATAGCCTTCAGGACTTACGATGACGCCCGAGCCTAGGCTGAATTGTTTGTCATCTTGTTGTCTGGGATCTGCATCGCCAAAAAAATGGCGAAATAAAGGATCATTGCTGAGTGGATGGGGAGACTGTCGAGCAGCCTTGGTAGTAAAAATATTGACCACCGAAGGCATGGCATGTTGCGAAGCTAAACGGTAGGAGCTATGCGAGCTAGTCGGCTCGGAAGATTCTCGAATCGAGACCGACTCACTATCAATTTTGATTTGATGGCTACTTTGATTGAGCCAATGCGGCTTAAGTGTCGCTACAATAAACCACAGTGCGAGACCAACTGTAACGGTTTGAGCAAATAACAACCAGAGACGACGCATATCAGGAATTAAAAATGAATAGTAAAACTATAGACCGTGATGAGTTAGCAAAATATCTTGCCGCTACATTAGATATTAACCGTTTTCGTGATTATTGCCCTAATGGCTTGCAAGTGCAGGGTGCTGTAAGTGTTAAGCATATGGTGACGGGGGTGACTGCCAGTCTAGCCCTATTAGAGGCAGCACATGCTGCAGGTGCAGATACGGTCTTAGTACATCATGGTTATTTTTGGCGAGGTGATGATCAGCGTGTGGTGGGGACATTGCATAAGAGACTAAAATTTTTGTTAGAGCATGATATGAATTTATTTGCCTATCATTTGCCCTTAGATGCGCATGCAGAATTTGGAAATAACGTGCAATTAGGACTGCAACTGGGATTAAGTATTCATCGTTATTTCGGAGATCAAGATCTGGGATGCATAGGTGATGTGAATGATGCTGCACTCACTGTTGGTCAATTACAAAACAAGATAGAAAAAATTTTAGGTCGTTCGCCATTGTTAATTGGCGACGCGTCAAAAAAACTCAGTACGATCGCTTGGTGTACGGGCGCTGCTCAGCAATCATTTGCAGAGGCAATTGCTACAGGAGCGGATCTTTACATTAGTGGAGAGATCTCTGAGCAAACAGTGCACTTAGCGCGTGAGTCTGGTGTGGCGTATTTAGCTTGCGGACATCATGCAACAGAACGATATGGAGTACAGGCAATAGGTCAGCATTGTGCATCACAGTTTGGTATCGCTCATCAATTCATTGATATTCCTAATCCAGTTTAGTGGATATGAATTATTTACATCATCATTGAGCACGGAGTGTTCGATTAAAGATAATAAAGTTTGAATCTGCTTTAATAAAATTTCTTAAACTATTTTTTCATGTAAGCCGGTTACTCATATCGATAAGCTTTGATTTAATTCACTTCTATAGGGATCAATAAATTTTAATTGGCCACAAAATGTTCCGACCTAAGGTCACTACAGTGTAACGCTTACTTATGCTGCAAAATTTTTTAGTACAGCCTACTCGCATCATGATTGTTGAAGATGATCCTGTAACAAGGCGTTTGTTATGTCATGCAGTAGAAACTGAGCGTACTCTTAGTCTGCATGGTGCATTTGCTTGCGTTGCTGATGCACTCGCTTGGTTAAAGAATGAAACGATAGATTTATTATTGACTGATTTAGGTTTGCCGGATGGCTCGGGGCTCAGCATTATTGAAGCTTGTCGTAAGCGATTACCCCATGCAGACATCATGGTCATTACGATGTCGAGTGATGAAGAGCATGTGTTGGCATGTATAGAAGCAGGGGCAGCTGGTTATGTACTGAAAGAAGCAGGTCATATTGATATTGTGCGAGCACTATTAGATTTGCGAGCTGGAGGTTCTCCTATCAGCCCTGTAATTGCGCGAAAAGTATTAGCGCGTATGGTGAAATTTAGACCACAAGAGACCGATGCGTTTGAAGAAAATGAGGCGCAGCTACTCACGCCACGTGAAAACGCCATTCTAGAATTGATTGCAAAAGGCGGCAGCTACGCCAAAGTAGCTGAAGCTTTGGGTTTATCGGTCGGTACGGTGCAAACACATGTCAAAAATATCTACGGTAAATTATCTGTTCATTCTCGCGGCGAAGCGGTCTATGAGGCGCATAGACGAGGTTTAATTCGCATCAATGAGGCGAAATTAAGTAATGCGCTTAGCTAATGAAGGCAATTACCTCATTTCGATGTCATAAAAATAATAAATATCGAATCTTAGTTACATAGCTAATTGTAAACAAAGACTTAAGTACGCATGGTGCTACAAAAGAATTCCGCGCTCCGATATAATGTAGGGTTGCTAGAAGTTTCATATTAGTTTTGCAATTCTTCGATTGGGGTTGTTATGAGTGATGAAAAGCAGGTCGACGCGGGTCGGCGCGGTCTACTGGTTGCAACTTGCGCTGCAGGTGGTGTAGCTGGATTGGCTGGAGCAGGTGCCTTTGTTTCCACATTTGAGCCTTCTGAGCGTGCTAAAGCGGCAGGTGCTCCGGTAGAAGTTGATATCGCCGATTTAAAACCCGGTGAAATGAAAACCGTGGAATGGCGAGGTAAGCCAGTATGGATAGTCAAACGTACTCCTGATATGGTGGAGTCGTTGAAAAAAATGGACTCTCAACTTGCTGATCCAAAATCTGAACGTAATCCAGATGATTTAACACCGGACTACGCTCGCAATGAAGCGCGTTCAATCAAGCCAGAAATTCTAGTGGCAGTTGGTATCTGCTCACACTTGGGCTGCTCACCAACCACGAAATTCCAGCCAGGTGCTCAACCTTCCTTGCCCGATGATTGGGCGGGTGGTTTCCTTTGCCCTTGTCATGGTTCCACTTTTGATTTGGCAGGTCGTGTTTATAAAAATAAACCAGCACCAGATAACTTACAGGTACCGCGACACATGTATGTGAGCGATACAAAAATCGTAATCGGTAAAGATCAGAAAGGCGAGGCTTGATCATGGCATTCGTTGAAAAAAAATTACCTGCAGATGCACCAGTTGCCCAAAAAGCTTTAGCTTGGGTGGATGATCGTTTTCCACTAACCAAACTGTGGAATGATCAGTGGGGCAAATACTATGCACCTAAGAATTTCAACTTTTTTTACTTGTTTGGTTCATTGGCTGCGTTAGTTTTAGTCATACAAATTGTCACCGGTATTTTCTTGGTGATGAACTACAAGCCTGACGCCAATCTCGCCTTCGCATCAGTTGAATACATCATGCGTGAAGTGCCTTGGGGTTGGTTAGTGCGCTATATGCATTCCACTGGTGCTTCAGCATTTTTCATCGTGGTGTTTTTACATATGACGCGTGCATTGCTGTATGGTTCATATCGTAAGCCACGTGAATTAATCTGGTTGTTTGGCGTAGCGATTTTCTTGTGCTTGATGGCAGAAGCTTTCTTCGGTTATCTGCTCCCATGGGGTCAAATGTCTTATTGGGGCGCACAAGTTATTGTGAATTTATTTGGTGCGATTCCTTTCATCGGTCCAGATCTGTCATTGTGGATACGTGGTGATTACGTTGTATCCGATGCGACCTTAAATCGTTTCTTTGCATTCCATGTGATTGCTATTCCACTAGTGTTGTTGGGCTTAGTTGTAGCGCATTTAATCGCACTACATGAAGTTGGTTCAAACAATCCTGATGGTATTGAGGTGAAAGAAAATCTGGGTCCTGATGGTCATGGTATCGATATGATTCCTTCGCATCCATACTACTCAGCTAAAGATGTGTTTGGTGTATCAGTGTTTCTGACGATTTTTAGTGCAGTCGTATTTTTTGCGCCGGAAATGGGCGGCTACTTCTTGGAATACAATAATTTTATTCCTGCTGATTCACTCAAGACACCACCACACATTGCGCCAGTCTGGTACTTCACACCGTTCTATTCCATCTTGCGTGCAACCACTTCGCAATTCATGATTGCTTTGATTATTGGTGTGGCTGCATACGCTGCATTGATCGTGATGAAAACCCAATTACCACAGTTAATTAAACGCGCTGTAATGGGTGTAGCGGTTGTTGTTGCGATTGCCATGTTGGTTCTGGATGCTAAATTCTGGGGTGTAGTGTTGATGGGCGTGTCAGTCATTATTCTTGCTGGTTTGCCTTGGTTAGATCACTCACCAGTCAAGTCCATACGCTATCGTCCTGATTGGCACAAATATATCTACATACTTTTTGGTGTCGCATTTGTCGTGCTTGGCTATTTAGGAATTTTACCTCCTACAGAAGGTCGTACCTTGGTGGCGCAATTATTCACTTTTGTTTATTTCGGTTTTTTCTTGCTCATGCCATGGTGGAGCAAGATGGGTGAATTCAAGCAAGTGCCATCGCGTGTAACTTTCCATCCGCACTAAGCCGCAAAGGAAAAAAATAATGAAACAGTTGAAAAAACTACTTGCGGCTTTGGTATTGATGCCTACCTTAGTAATGGCAAGCGAAGCCGGCTATCCTTTAGATCGCGCACCTGATCGTGGTCAAGACATGTCTGCTTTACAAAATGGCGCTAAGCTTTTTGTGAATTACTGTCTGAACTGCCACTCTGCATCGATGATGCGTTACAACCGTTTACGTGATCTAGGATTGTCAGAAGAACAGATCCGTGACAATTTACTTTTCACCTCTGACAAAGTGGGTGATTTGATGAAATCAAATCTCAGCGCTGCAGATGCGAAAAAATGGTTTGGCGCGGTACCACCGGATTTGTCGGTCATTGCACGTGCTAAAGCATCAGGTGATGGAACAGGTGCAGATTGGATTTATACCTACTTGCGCACTTATTACAAAGACGACTCGCGTGCCACTGGTTGGAATAATTTAGTTTTTCCAAACGTCGGTATGCCCCATGTGTTGTGGGAGCTGCAAGGTGTACGTGCGGCTAAGTTTGAAGAAGAAAAAGATCCGCATGATGCAAGTAAAACCATACATAAGTTTGCTGGTTTCGAGCAGATCAAAGCAGGTAAGTTGAATGTCCAGGAATATGACAGTGCCGTAGCTGATTTGGTTGCATATTTGGACTGGATGGGCGAGCCTGTTAAAAACAAACGCCAAAGATTAGGTGTTTGGGTTTTATTTTTAATGTCGATACTCGTATTTTTAACGTGGCGACTTAATGCTTCTTTCTGGAAAGAAGTTAAATAAAGTGTGATCTGTCTTTTGTTGTGATTCACCTTAATACCAATAAGGTGTTGCGTGATAAAAGACAGCTGAGTGTATTTGGGGTGAGGCGAGGTCGTCTCACCCTCTTTGTTTTCAAGGAACTGCAAACATGATGGTCCTCTACTCGGGCACAACCTGCCCATTTTCCCAACGTTGCCGTCTGGTCTTGTTCGAAAAAGGCATGGACTTTGAAATTCGTGATGTTGATCTCTTCAATAAACCTGAAGACATCTCCACTATGAATCCTTATGGTCAAGTGCCTATTCTTGTAGAGCGTGATTTAGTACTTTACGAATCCAATATCATTAATGAATACATTGA
>JAIXOW010000355.1 GCA_027486615.1 Oxalobacteraceae bacterium
GTGAAGACAAGCGCTAACGTCACTATCAAGGGATGATTAGTTGCAACCAATAGCATGGTCAAGCTCAATACAAGGGGTGGAGTAACTCAAAATAGTAGTGGCAGTATCACGGCTAGTTCGCTTGCATTATTAGGTGTGGGTGGAAATTACACATTAAATTCTTCAGCAAATAATGTCAGCACTTTTGCTGCTGATACCGGAACAATTATTTATAAAAATGCAGGTACATTAACCATAGGCACAGTAAATCCTACGGGAATTACAGCGACGGGTCCTGTTTCTATAAGTACCTTGACTGGAAATTTAACGGTTAGTCAAAATATTTCAACTACTGATACTTCTTCAAGCGCCTTGATATTGAATGCTGGTTTGAATAGCACCGCTGGTACTGTGTCTGGAGGCGATATTGTTTTCAGTGGATCGCCATTAATTACCGTAGGGTCGGGTGGAAGAGGAACATTATTTAGCGGTAGTATTGTTGGAACGACGGCATTAGCGAGTTCAATTGGTAATGGTAGTTTACGTTTTCGATATGGTAGCGATGAATCGAGCACTAATTTCACTACCGCACTTGGAACGGGTAAATATTTAATTTATCGTGAAAATCGTACGATTAATCTCACTGCAAATAACGCAATTAAAGTTTTTGATGGAATCCCTTGGGCGACTGATGCAGGTTATACCTGCAGAGCTTGTTTAAATGGCGATACAGCAGTCATGATTTCATACGGAGGCACTGCGCAAGGTGCAGTAAATTTAGGGACTTATAGTATTACTCCTATCGCTACTAATTTATCTGCGCTTGGTTATGCAATCGGAACCTTAACCGATGGAGCGCTAACTATAGCCACGAGTTTGCCTAGTAGTGTCGTTTCAACTCCGGCTGAGACAGAGACGAATGTAGCTTCGTTAGGCATTATTCAGAAAATGACTGCGTTGAAATTTAATGTATTTGATAGCCCCAAAGAGCAAGTCTGGGGGATGAGTCCAGATTCTCGTTTGAGTTATGTAAATGTGTCTGAAAGTGATGCAATCATTAGTCGTAGTTTTGAGAAAGTAGAAATCAGAAGTCAGTCGAAAACTGATAAATCAAATACTACAGTTTCAGATAAAAATGAAAATATACCGACTGATGATAGCTGGTCTAAGCTAAGCGGAATTATTCCTATTAGAGTAGTGAAGGGCGGTATTAAACAGCCAGAATTGGAAGAAGATTTTCAAGAAGTCAGACGCTACGGAAATGGAAGGTAATCATTTGTTCTTCGTGTAGAGTCTTATTTTCTTTTGCAAAACGTTTTACAAAATGAGCGAGTCAACCTTGAGAATCTAGTGATTGAAATAGTACGTGTATGATTCTGGTACTAATTTCTACTTTGCATAAAAATGAAGTCTTTAGTCCAACGCGTGCTAGCAGAGCTGCTAGATTTATTCACAGGTACGGATGATTTAGCTGCTGCACGTGCCAAGCACTTACAATCCAGTATTATCATCGCCCTCTTTGGTAGTTTGGGCACCTCTATTACCTTAGTTTTTTTTATGTGGCGCGAAGATCTCAAGCTGCCACTGATCTTATGGTTAATATGCAGTCACATACCCGCTTTAATTCGTTTCTGGTTATGGCGTGCTTATGCTGCCGTAGATTTTGAGCAAACGCATAATCATGTTTTAGCAAAATTCTATCTTCGTATTTCAACCCTAGCAACGCTGCTGGCTGGTATTGTTTTTGGATTGGGTTGGGCTTATTTAGTCCCTTATGTGGATGTGAATGACCAGCTAATTTACTTGCTCGCTGTGATCGCTTTACTATTTGGTGGTTTATATACCTACAGCCCCAATTTCATCGCTTATTTATTATTTTCAGTATCAGCGATTTGGTTAGTTCCTTTTATTTCTCTATTTGTCGCGGCTATAAAAATCGAGAATCTTAATTTCTTCATTGTACTAATTAGCTTGCTATCAACAATGTTTGGTATGCGTTTTAGTTTATCGTTTCAACATAATCATCAGCTAAGAAAAAATGTAGAGCATTTACTCGACGAGGTGACTCAGAAACATCAGCAAGCTGTTGAAGCTAACGCAGAAAAATCAAAATTCTTGGCATCAGTGAGTCATGATTTGCGCCAGCCTATGCATGCAATTAGCTTAAATGTGGCTACGATTGCTACTTCATTAGATCAGTTTGTTTCAGCGACACCTCATGCTTCTTTTCTGCAAGAGCAAACTAAAAGATTAACTACCAATGTGAATTATCTCAATGAGATGTTTGAAGCATTGCTCGATATGTCACGATTGGATGCAGGTGTCACTACCGTCGATTTACATGCTATCGATTTAATCCCTATCATTAAAAGATTAGGTGCTGAGTTTCAGCTAATTAGTCAAGAATTACAGATTCCATTTTCTGTAAAGTATAAAAAATCAAATAACTATTATGTAGTAGCTGATACGAGTGCAGTAGATCGTATATTGCGTAATTTACTATCAAACGCTTTTAAACATACTGGTTCGGGTGGTATCCGACTTAGTATGCTGCTTAAAAATAATTCACTACATATTCATGTCATAGATACGGGTTTGGGCATAGCAAAAAATTTACGTGAAAAAATATTTCAAGATTTCGTACAGATACAGAGCAATAAAGTTACATCAGTTTTACAACATCAATTTGGTCACAGTTTTGGGCTAGGCTTAGGTATTGCACGTAGATTAGCAAATCGCATGAATAGCGAAATTATATGTCGTAGTTGGGTAGGTAAAGGTTCGGTTTTTTCACTTTCTCTACCATTGGCAGACGCTGTGCCTAGTGCACTATCTGCTTCCGAGTCTATAGCGGTTCATCCACAAATAAATAATGCTTTAATAGTTGTCATAGATGATGAGGAACAAATAGTCGAGTCAACATCTTCATTATTGCAGTTGCATGGTTTTACTGTGATCACAGCAAGTGGAAGTGCAGACGCGATTAAGAAACTACAGCACACAGATAAAAGACCTGATTTGCTACTGTGTGATTTTCGTTTGCTTAATGAGACGGGTGTTGTAGCAATTGGCTTGATACAGGAAGAATTTAATTATGATATTCCTGCCATCATCATTACAGGTGAAACGTCGCCACCAGAGATACAAGCCATAACGCATCTAGGTTATAAGACCTTATTCAAGCCGCTTTCTTCGGACAGCTTATTGCAGGCTATTCATGCGACTTTACAATCTACTTAATTAAGAATAAATCTAAGCAGTTATCTCATTCGTTGTTGCTAATCCTAATCTTTGTGCTGCCAATAATGCTTGGGTGCGATTGACTACTTTTAATTCTCGAAAAATAGCGCTTACGTGTGCTTTAGCTGTAATTTCTGCAACAGCGAGTTGTGCTGCGATTTCACGATTCGATTTACCCTGACAAATCAAGCTTAATACATCGAGTTGTCTTTGAGTTAATTTAATCGCGTAGCGTGGATCGACAGTTTTTTCTCCATCCGCTGCTATCCAATTTGCCTCTATCTGACTGCTATCTATAATTTTTTTTATTCCGCTTATAAGTAATTTAGGTGGCGCTGTTTTACTAATGAATAATTTCGCACCAGCCTGTAAGCAAGATGATATTTGCATGTAATCATCGCTAGCTGAAACGATGCATAGTGGATTATTTGGAAAGTCAGCAGCCAATTGGTAAACAGCAGCAATGCCTGCCAACTCTGGCAAGGCAAGATCCAACAAAATAATGGCTGGGCGGTGTGTTAATGCGTTTTCAGCATCAATTAATTTCTTTCCTAGCTTGACGCTAGATTCACCAATCACCTTGTGATCGGGCAGTTCACTTTGTATCAAATGGATGAGGGCATCTCTATATAAAGGATGATCTTCAATGATAACAATGGATGGTTTCATGCGTTGCCAGACGTAGTGAGCTAGGTGTTATCGAGATTGATCGTTAGTATAAATGAGCGAGTGCTTTTTTTAACCTGTTCATCATGCTCCTTTTTCTTCCTGACAGCTTCTTAATAAACTACTTTTGTTAACTTTGAGAGGTTTTTTTTCATTTAGATATCTAGTTTGCAATCCTCTTGA
The DNA here is from genome assembly GCA_027486615.1 of Oxalobacteraceae bacterium. GTDB lineage: Bacteria > Pseudomonadota > Gammaproteobacteria > Burkholderiales > Burkholderiaceae_D > Pernthalerella. Next base: position 4,069 of record JAIXOW010000355.1, read on the forward strand.
ATTTTTGTTTCTTTATTTGTAATTCCTCATCGATTTTCCCATTATTTCCTCACTTTAAGCTCTTTTCGGCTGCTTCAATTGAGTCGGATATATGTAAACCTAGATTGACGTA